>JAEUSQ010000038.1 GCA_016788705.1 Bacteroidetes Order II. bacterium | reverse complement strand
ATGCACGTTGGGCACTGGCTACACCCCCATCATAAGGCCATTCGTTTGAAACCCCATAAAGACCGGAACGGTAAAATCATCAATACCTCCAAACGAAAAAGTTTTCTCCGGCATGGTTTCGATATGCTCCAGCCCGCTGTCAAAAGACCCAAAGCAAACAAACTCCTACAATAATGGATGATGGAAACCTTCTTCAAGAACGATCCAAAATGTCTTATACACTTGTTTTTTATTCGCTTATAAAAGCGTAGGGGGAAGTGATGCAAAACAGTTGTTAAAGCCTCTAGTTTCCCCTTAATTTACCACCTCATTTTTGATTTGCGTCCAAGTCCGAAGCCACCATTTCCGCAATCATATCCTCCAAAGAAGATACTGGTTGCCATCCCAATTTTTCCTTCGCCTTGCTGTAATCTCCCAAGAGTAAATCCACCTCGGTAGGCCGGAAATAACGTGGATCCACCTCGATTACCACCTCTCCCGTGTGGACATTTCGGCCTTTTTCGGCCACCCCTTCGCCTTCCCAGACCAGCGGCATACCCGCGTGTGCAAAAGCTTGTTCGCAGAAATAACGGACGGTATGGGTTTGTCCAGTGGCCAATACAAAGTCTTCCGGCTCGTGGTGTTGCAATATTCGCCACATGCCTTCCACATAATCGCGGGCATGTCCCCAGTCGCGCTTGGCATCCAGATTCCCCAGAAACAGCTTTTGTTCAATGCCCAGTTTGATACGTGCGGCGGCACGGGTGATTTTCCGTGTAACAAAGGTTTCACCACGTACCGGACTTTCGTGGTTGAATAAAATACCATTACAGGCATACATTTGGTATGCTTCACGATAGTTCACCGTAATCCAATAGGCGTATAATTTTGCAACAGCATAAGGGCTACGCGGATAGAAAGGCGTGCGCTCGGTTTGCGGTGTTTCCTGCACTTTACCATAGAGTTCGCTGGTAGAAGCCTGGTAGAAGCGCGTTTTATGGGTAAGACCCAAAATGCGAATGGCTTCCAAGAGCCGCAAAGTTCCGATCGCATCCGAGTTTGCGGTGTATTCTGGTGTTTCAAAACTTACCTGAACATGGCTTTGGGCGGCAAGGTTATAAATCTCATCGGGTTGTACTTCCTGTACAATCCGGATCAGATTAGTGGCATCGGTCAGATCGCCATAGTGTAAAAACAGGTTAGCGGTATCGGTATGCGGATCTTCGTAGAGGTGGTCTATCCGCTGGGTGTTGAAGAGGCTAGACCGTCTTTTGATGCCATGCACCTCATACCCTTTCCCTAGTAGGAGTTCTGTCAGATACGATCCGTCTTGACCCGTAATGCCTGTAATGAGGGCTGTTTTTCGATTGCTCATAGATGGTTTTGTTGTTTATACCAATCA
This sequence comes from Bacteroidetes Order II. bacterium, assembly GCA_016788705.1. NCBI lineage: Bacteria > Pseudomonadati > Bacteroidota > unclassified Bacteroidota Order II. > Bacteroidota Order II. bacterium. The sequence goes on along the minus strand of JAEUSQ010000038.1, from coordinate 140,254 downwards.
TAGACCTGCCGAATTCCTTCTTCCAGAGGAATTTGCGGCGTCCAACCTAATTGTTGAATTTTTGTAGTATCTAATAATTTGCGGGGCGTGCCATCGGGTTTGGAGGTATCCCATATCATTTCGCTATTACCCCCCACAATTCGGTTGACGAGTTCCGCGAGCGCCCGAATGGTAAGATCGGTTCCGGTCCCTACGTTCAGGAGTCGTTCAGGTGCTATGTGCTCGATATCAGCAACCGGAGTTTCCAATACCTGTACACAAGCCCTTCCCAAGTCTTCGCTATGCAAAAACTCGCGCAAGACGGTCCCCGTTCCCCAAAGAGTGACAGGCGAACGGTTATTGCGGGCTTCGTGGAATTTGCGGATCAGAGCGGGCAAGACATGGCTGTTCTGGAGGTCAAAATTATCTCCAGGGCCATATAAATTAGTAGGCATCAGGCTTATAAAATCGTCGCCATACTGTTGGTGATAGGCCTGACAGAGTTTAATTCCGGCTATTTTGGCAACCGCATACCATTCATTCGTCGGTTCAAGCGGCCCCGTAAGCAGGTATTCCTCTTTTAGTGGCTGCGGGGCCAGTTTGGGGTAAATGCAGGAGCTACCCAAAAAGAGCAAGCGCTGAACGCCCGTCTCGTGTGCAGCACGGATGAGGTTGTTTTGGATTTCGAGGTTTTCGCCGATGAACGTGGCCGGATAGGTACTATTCGCCACAATCCCGCCGACTTTGGCAGCAGCAATCACCACATACTCTGGCCGGACTTTCTCGAAAAAGGCAAACACCTGCGATTGCTTCGTCAGGTCTAATGTAGCACGGCTGCGTCCAATCACCTGATGATAGCCTTTGTTTTGAAGTGCACGGGTGATGGCAGTACCTACCAGACCACGATGGCCGGCTACATATATTTTACTGTCTGAATGGTTCAGGTGCATGTAAATATCGTCAACTGTTCTCCCGGATTCGGGCGATGGTATCTTCTAATAGGTCGAAAGCATCCAATAGATGCTCTGCAAATGCTCGGAAAGCACCTTCACCACCCCGTACAGGTGTCACAAACCCAACTTCTTTTTGTATATATTGAGGGGCATTAGGAACTGTTCCCGATAAGCCTACTGCCTTCAATAGGTTTAGGTCCATAACATCATCCCCAATATAGGCGATCTCGGACCACATAAGCCTTCTTTCCAAACGAAGTTCATCTGCTACGGCCAATTTATTTCGGACGCCTGTCCGTACCAGCCCAATTTTTAATCTTGTCGCACGGGTGTGCATCACTGGATTGTCGTCTCCGGAAAGAATACCCACTTCTATGTCATTCATTTGCAGAGCCAGTACGCCAAAACTATCATAAGTATGGAATTTTTTGGCTGGCAGGGCGTCTTGGGCATAATATAAGCCACCATCCGTCCAAACGCCGTCAATGTCGGTCAAAACCAATCGGATACGAGGGATCATGATTGAGGTGTTTTCGATCTGGTTTTTTTTGAATATACACATTCCTACTGGGTTCGCACCATCGTTTTTCAGGTGCAGCTATAACGGTGCAAGGGTGTACGCCGGAGGCCATGCCACTAAGCAGCAGGGCTAATGGGTTTATTCAGATTTAGGAAGGGGTCGCCAGGTATAGCTTTTTTGTACAATTTTCCATCTCCCCTCGTATTTTAGCAATAAGAAATAATCAGTAAATACCCGCCAGTTTGGAATAACGATCTCCACTTTGGCGGTTGCCGCATCTTTTTCATAATCAATCGCAACGATCCGCCCCAGACGGTTCACTTTCACGCCCTCCTTAAACCCCATCATGTAGGCTTCTCCAGACCGAATGCGAAGGCTGTCTTGCTCGGTAACGGTGTACAGTTTAAAATCCGGATGAAATGCCCGTCGTAGCCGAGTCCGGTCTCCATTGGCTGTCCCTTCGATGTAGTCCATCAGGGTTTCGGAAATCTGCATGAGATCCGATGGGGGATTAGGGCTTTGTGCTAAGGCCTTTTCACCCAAAATGGGTACAACCAGCAAAACGAGTAGGAAGCATGTTTTCATAAGGATAGTTCTTGGATGAAGTGAAAAAGGCAATATGAAGCCAAAGGCGATATTAAGCTGACGTTGTGAGGATTTTTAGGTTACATCATACAACCTTTGGTGCCCTTTCAAAAGAAGAAACGCCCGCTCCACCGAAGTGAAACGAGCATTTCTTAAGGTCCCCTTTAACCTTTTCCGGTGCCAAACGTGCGGCTATTTCGGGAAAAAATCCCGCAGGACCAGTACCGACGTTTGTATCCGCAAACTTAGCGGATAAAGAGCATTTCTTGATAAGTTGGCAATGGCCAGATGTCATCTGCCACAAACGCTTCGAGGCTGTCTGCGAGGGCGCGGATTTCAGCCATCTTTGGTAGAACGGCCTCTTTCAGGTGCGTGGCATGTTCCAAGGTTTCGCCTTCTATGTCATGGTTTAGCAAGACTTCCAACTCATTGAGGTTGTCTTGCAATACTTTAACCGAGAGGGTCATTTTATCCAACGTTACGGTATCGAAGGTGATACCCACCACCTTCAGATCGGCACAGGTGGAAGCCAGCTCACGTTGGTACCGAATGGCTGCGGGGAAGATTTGCGTCCGTCCGATTTTTAGCATCATTTTGGCTTCCATTTCGAGGGTTTTGACGTATTGTTCGAGCGCAATTTCTTTACGGCTTTCCAACTCTGCGGAAGAAAGCACCCCAAAGCGCTCAAAAACTTCTATGGTTTCGGTAGCTGTAAGGGCTGGAAGGGCCTCTACAGTTGTGCGTAGGTTAGGTAAGCCCCGGCGCTCCGCTTCCTGATGCCATTCTTCACTATAACCGTTGCCATCAAAGATTACAGGCGCTACTTCTTTTGCCACTTCGGAAAGTACTGCCACCACATTGGTATCAAAATCACCTTCCATTGCTTCCAACTTCGTCGAGATGTAGTCTAACGAGTCGGCCACAATGGTATTCAGCACCGTAAGCGGCATGGCAATGGCTTGGCTGGAGCCAACGGCGCGGAACTCGAACTTATTGCCCGTAAAGGCGAAGGGGCTTGTGCGGTTACGGTCTCCGGCGTGTGCTGGAAGTACGGGTAATACATCTGCACCCAAATTCAGGAACGAGGCTTCCAACGACGACGTAAGTTGCCCTTCTTTCAGTTGCTCAAATACATCCGAAAGTTGTTCACCGAGGTACACGGACATAATGGCCGGTGGGGCTTCGTTTGCTCCAAGGCGATGGTCGTTGCTTGCAGAGGCAATAGCGGCCCGCATGACAGGTGCGTATTTAAAGACCCCTCGAATAACCGCCGTAGAAAAGGTGAGAAATTGAAGATTTTCGTGTGGTGTTTTCCCTGGCTCTAATAAATTTCCTTGTGTACTGTTGCCGAGCGAGAAATTAACGTGCTTGCCAGAGCCATTGATGCCCGCAAACGGTTTTTCGTGCAAGGTACAGAACAAGCCATGACGGTCTGCCACGCGCGTTAGCAGGTTCATGATCAATTGTTGGTGATCATGCGCAACATTGGCAAATTCATAGACGGGTGCCACTTCGTACTGACCCGGCGCTACTTCGTTATGACGGGTTTTAACCGGAACGCCCAGTTTGTACAATTCGCGTTCCACATCGAGCATAAAGGCTTTTACCCGCGTGGGAATAAGACCAAAATACTGGTCTTCAAACTCTTGGCCTTTGGGCGGCGCAGCACCAAAAAGGGTCCGCCCGGTAATGTAGAGGTCTGGACGAGAAACCGCGAAGTTTTTGTCCACCAAAAAATATTCCTGTTCCGCACCAGCAGTGGCCGAGACCATACTCACTTGGTCGTGTCCAAAGAGCTTAAGCAAACGCCGCGCCTGCGCATCCAAGACCTGCTTTGAACGCAAAAGGGGTGTTTTGTTGTCCAACGCTTCTCCGGTCCAAGAAACAAACGCCGTTGGGATGCAAAGCGTCACCCCGTTAGGCGTTTCGAGGACATAAGCAGGGCTTGTGGGGTCCCAAGCCGTATAGCCGCGTGCTTGGTGTGTGGCCCGTAAGCCGCCACTTGGGAAGGAGGACGCATCCGGCTCCTGACGCAACAAGGTAGCACCCGTAAATTCTACAATCTTTCCATATCCGTCTGGCTCAAAGAACGAATCATGTTTCTCGGCAGTGCGGCCTGTGAGCGGATAAAAAATGTGGGCATAGTGGCTTGCGCCTTTGGAAAGCGCCCAGTCTTTCATGGCCGAAGCCACTGCGTCGGCGGTGGACATGTCCAGCGGCTTGCCGTCGCGGATGGTATCCATAAGGGAACGATATACCTGCTTTGGCAACACGTTCTTCATCACATCTGGGCTAAAGACATTGGTTCCGTAGAGCGCCCCACTGGGCTCATTCATATAATCGAACGAATCGGAAACAGGGTCTGCATTGATAATGGTAGAAATCGCATTAAAGCGTTTGGAAGCACCCATTTTTGTGGTATTTATAGGTTGTTAAATAATGAACAGGTTAGCGTCAGTCCAAATCCTGAAACGGTAGCGTCATCGGCTCTACGGGCAATTCCCGCGTTTCTTTGTAGGTGGTCAAAACAACACTGGTAGAAGTCCCGTGTACATGCGGCCACGACTGAATTCGGGAGAGCAATTGCTCTAATGTGGTGGTGTTCTTGGTCCGGATTTTAAGAATATGAGACCCTTCTCCGGTGATCGAGTGGATTTCCAACACCTCTGGCAGTTTGAGGGCGTGGTCAATAAACGGCTTATAGTGTGCCGAGCCATCCACCGTAACGCGGATATAGGCGGTGATATCCATATTCACCCGCTTGGCATCTATAACTGCATGATAGCCACGGATGACGCCCTTTTCTTCCAACTTTCGCATACGCTCACTAACAGAGGGCACCGAAAGACCCACTTTCTCGGCAATATCATTGCGTTTCATGCGGCCATTGGCCTGTAACAGGTTTAGAATCAGAACATCGGTGTAGTCAATTTTGTCCATATAAGGTTAAAGGGTTAGGTTTAATAAAGGGGATGCAATAAAATAAACAATTCAATCCACTTAAAAAATTAAGTTTTATTTAAATGAACACCTTTTTTCTTTAGGAAAGCGTTTTCGAAATCAAAAAAGCGCTTTCATAAACGGCCTGGGTGAAGAAAAAAAAAGGGGGCCTCAAAAGACCCCGCACGGATAAAGGCGTTTGCCCCTATTACACATTTTCTTTTTTTCCGTAGGATTCCGGAATCCCACGGATCAGCCATGCCAGCAGGAAACTCGGTATGGTAGCGATCATCACCCAGAGGAAGAAGTGCTGATAGCCCAAGATTGCCTGAAGTTTACCGCTCCACATACCAGGAATCATCATCCCAAGTGCCATCAGCCCAGTCCCGAATGCGTAGTGTGCGGTTTTATGCTCACCCTGCGATACGTACATCATGTAAAGCATATACGCCGTAAAGCCAAAGCCATACCCCAGTTGCTCTATTACCACTGCCGCCGTCACCACAAAGAAATTATTGGTCGGGAAGAAAGCAAGCAGTACATAAACGATATTGGGCAGGTTGATGGCAGCAGCCATGGGAATAATCCACTTCCGCAATCCCCCTTTTGCAGCCACAATGCCTCCCACAATGCCTCCAATGGTAAGGCCCAAGATGCCAAACGTGCCGTAAATCAATCCTACATCCGAGGTCAGAAACCCAAGTCCTCCCTTTTCAGGAGTATCCAATAAAAAAGGAGAAGCCATTTTCACCAATTGCGACTCGGCAAACCGATAGAAGAGTAAATACAACGTCGCTACCAACATGCCCGGCTTGGAGAAAAACGTGACGAAGGTTTCAACAAAGGTGGCCACCACCCCTTTTTCAGGATTAACGGTAGGTACATCAATCGCCGGACGCGGTAACGCCCACAGATGATATGCACCGAAAAGTAAAAAAATAACCGCAATCGCCCCGAATGAAAGGCTCCACGACATCACAAAGTCATTGTTATTGGCCTCTGCTATCTTACCCGCTGCATACACAAAGACGCCTTGCCCTAAAATCATGGCAGCACGGTATAAGGTACTTCGGATGCCTACGTATAAAGATTGGTCGCCTTCCGAAAGGGCGAGCATGTAAAAACCATCGGCGGCAATATCGTGCGTGGCCGAACTAAAGGCCATCAACCAGAAGAATGCCAGCGTTACCTGAAAAAAGAAGGAGGTAGGGATGGTAAAAGCAACACCTGCCAAGGCCACGCCAATCAGAAACTGCATGGCAACAATCCACCAGCGCTTCGTCCGGAAAATATCCACCAGTGGACTCCAGAACGGCTTGATGACCCAAGGTAGGTACAACCAACTGGTATAAAGCGCTAACTCGGTATTGGAAATATTGAGGTTTTTGTACATAATGGTCGAGACCGTCATCACCATTACATAGGGAAGGCCCTCAGCGAAATAGAGACTTGGAACCCACCACGAGGGATGCCGGGGTGTTGTTTCGGGTTTCACGGATTCAGGGGTTTGCAGGTTAAAAGCAGTGCGTACATCAAAATTCCATTTAAACCTAAACAGAATGCGCACCTATTCTTCCAAGATACACTTTCCTTCATCGAAAAGCCACAGGGCAGCACGGCGAAAATCACCGCTCGCCCTTTGTTGTGGCTGTATATTGGTATAACTATTGGGCAATCAATCTAAGGAGCTTCGGTATGCGAGCACGTTCTGTTTCCGGCTTTTATGCCTTTTTGGGTGTTGCCTACCTGATCGGGCTGGGAGGGTCAGCACTTTCCTGGCTTCCTGTACTCCTTAAACCCTTGCTGATACCAACACTTATGGTCTTGGTGGTGGTACATGTAAGTCATCCCATTTCAACCTTATACCGCAAAACCCTTCTGGCACTCTTTTTTGGCTGGCTGGGAGACATTGCCCTCATGCTTACAGACAAGGGCGAAATTTGGTTTTTAATGGGGTTGGGGTGTTTTCTGATCGGACACCTCTTTTATATAGCTGTTTTTTTACAAACCCCAAAACCACCAGATTATTTGCGGCGTCATCCCGTTTCAGCATGGCCCATTGTGGCATTGGCGGTTGTATTGTTGGTATTGCTCGTCCCTAAGTCCGGTGCATTATGGCTTCCGATCACCGTATATGCGCTTGTCATTATGGCCATGGCCTTGTTTGCCTTGAACCGAAAGGCACAGGTGGCCGAAACCAGTTTCCTACTTGTATTGGCGGGTGCCGTTTTGTTTATGCTCTCGGATGGTCTGATTGCCATTGACAAATTTGTTATAGATCTACCAGCAGCCTCCTTTTTGATCATGTCCACATATATTGCGGCTCAGTACCTAATCACAACGGGGTTGATTCGGCAGACCGTCAAGTCCTTTTAATGCCGAGCCTTCGTTCAAGTCTTTTCATGGATTTCATCAAGGCATCATTGGAAAATCGGCTTTTCGATCTTGTCAAGCCCCTATTTTAGATTTTTCAAAAAAACAACCCGATCAAACCCTTTCCATAGCCACTTTTTCCAATCATCATGAAGCCAATCACGTTTTTGGTGAACGATACCTTCCAAAAAAAAACCGAACCTTTGGTCGTCCCCCAGCGCCTGTTACTGGGGCCAGGGCCATCCAACGCCCATCCTCGTGTCCTTGAGGCCCTGAGAACACCTTTGGTTGGACACTTAGACCCGGTGTTCATTGGGATTATGAACGAGGTACAAGACTTGCTCCGGTACGCCTGGCAAACAAGCAATCTGCTCACAGTACCTGTTAGTGGCACTGGCAGTGCTGCAATGGAAGCCACCCTTGCCAATGTCGTGGAACCTGGAGATAAAATACTGATCGGTGTAAACGGGTATTTTGGCAATCGCTTGGTGGATATGGCTGGTCGCTATGGTGCCGATGTGGTGGCCCTTCGCAAACCGTGGGGGCAGGTCTTTGGCTTAGAAGAACTGGCCGCAGCACTCGAAAAACACCAGCCCGCAATCTTAGCCTTGGTTCATGCCGAGACCTCTACTGGTGCATGTCAACCGATGGAAGGAGTGGGTGATCTCTGTCGCAAATACAATTGTCTCTTGGTCTTGGATACCGTTACCAGCTTGGGCGGCGTACCCTTGTTCTTAGATGAATGGGGGGTGGACTTGGCATATAGCGGAACCCAAAAATGCCTGAGTTGTCCGCCCGGCCTTGCGCCCTTTACCATGAACGAACGGGCCATCGAGAAACTAAACCGCCGCAATGGAAAGGTGCCCAACTGGTATTTAGACATGTCTATGGTGGCTTCTTATTGGGGAAGTGAACGTACCTATCACCATACCGCACCCATTAGTATGAACTATGCCCTTCGCGAGGCGCTCCGGTTGGTCGCCGAGGAGGGCCTCGAAGCCAGATGGACACGTCACCGGAAAAATGCGGAGTTTTTGTGGGGTGGGCTAGAAGCTATGGGCCTTTCTTGCCATGTAGAAGAAGCCTATCGCCTACCAAGCCTTACCACCGTGCGCGTCCCCAAAGACGTGGATGCCAAGGGCATTAGCCAACGGCTAATGCGCGAGTATAACATCGAAATGCCGGGTGGCTTGGGCGAATTGGCCGGGAAGGTTTGGCGCGTGGGACTGATGGGCTATAACAGCCGCCCCGAAAATGTCCAAACCTTGCTCGATGCCCTGAAAAAGGTGCTGTAAGGCCCGTTTGATGAAAGGGTAGGGCATTGTTTGCTGTGGTCTTTACGTCCGAGCGGGTTCTTTATCCCTTATATAATTTGAAGAAACCTCACTTTCTTATACGTGGTATATTATGTGCGGCTTTTCTTTTCATCGTTGGTGCTAAAATTTCAGTTTATCACGTTTACAAAAGTATTCCGGGTCAATACCCAAAAGAACACACCCATCCTCGTAATAATTATTCATATCGTTAGGTCCTATTGTCGTATCACCTTTAGCGGCAACATATTGAACAACGATAGCACTTCCAATTCCATAAGAGTTAAAGTATTACATTTGTTCTCCCCAATTAAATTATTCCAATAACACATCTTCATTTTTTGGGGTGTCGAGTCATGAGAGTTGTCATTTTGGACATACTTCATGATCTTTGATTGTGATAATGACAATGTATGACGAGAAAACTTGCAAATCTTTTAAAATCTAATCAGACAAAGAGGTCTCAAATTTAATGTGGACCAAGATGGGTGGAATGTATGCGTAAGCGATTTGTGCCTCTCGCTTGCCTTCCGGGAATTGTTTGCGTATGATGGGTCGGTAAAAATCCCTTTCAACCTCAATCCGTGCGATGATGAGACTGTTTAGTTTATTCCTTCTGCTGTTATCACCGGTCTTTGCCGAGGCCCAAATGTTCACCAAAGCCGACTCGTTGCGTGGGAATTATGGCCGATTTCGTGCCAATAACGATTTGTTGTACTACGACCTTCGCATTCGGATAGACCCTGTGGCAGAACAAATATTCGGAAGCAATACCATTCGGTTTCGGATGTTGGCGGCGGATAACCGCATTCAGTTAGACCTCTACGAAAACCTGAAAATCGAGAAAGTAGAATATGCCAATCAGGAAGTTTCATACGTCCGCGATGGAAATGCTTTTTTTGTCACATTCCCCCAAATGCTCCCTAAAGGCTCGGAACAGGTGGTCACAGTGCATTATCGTGGTAAGCCCAAGGCCACCAGCCGCTTTGGAGGCTTTGTTTTTGGTAAAGACCCTGCCGGAAACCCGTGGATATATTCTTCGTGTGAGGATGTGGGGGCGCAGGTGTGGTGGCCCAACAAGGAACAATGGAAAGATGAGCCGGAAGGGATGCGGTTGCGGGTGGCGGTTCCCAATGGCCTAACGAATGTTTCTAATGGCCGTTTGATGGGTACAAAAGACCTAGGCGATGGCTATACCGAATTTGATTATGTGGTACATTACCCCATCAACAACTACAATGTCTCTGTTAATGTGGGAAAATATGTTCATTTTGGCGAAAAATATAAGGACTTAACGTTAGACTATTATGTTCTGGAACCAAATTTGGACAAGGCGCGGATACAATTCAGCCAAGTAAAACCCATGATGGGGTGTTTCGAGAAGCACTTTGGGCCATATCCATTCCCCAAAGATGGCTTTAAACTGATCGAAGTGCCGTATTCTGGAATGGAGCATCAATCCGCTGTGACGTATGGGAATCGTTTTGCCAATGGATATCTGGAACGGGACTGGACGGGTGTGGGTATTTCTCCTCGATTCGACTTTATCATTATTCACGAGAGCGGCCACGAGTGGTTTGGAAACAGTGTTTCCGCAGCAGACCGTGCCGATATGTGGATTCACGAGGCGTTGGATACATATGCCGAGGCCGTTTATGTGGAGTGCATGTGGAATTATGAGGATGCAATGCGTTATGTGAATGGCTATGCGCCGAAAGTAGCCCACAAGGAGCCTGTTATTGGGCCGTATGGCGTCTCAAAACCGGGTGCGGGTGGAGATATGTATTTTAAAGGAACGTTGGTTTTTAATACCTTACGCCATGTACTCCGTAACGACGTCCGTTGGTGGAATTTGTGGCGCGAGTACAACCGTCGTTTTAAATACCAGAACATTCATGCAGAACAGGTGATTGCCTTTTTTAATGAGCAGTTTAAACAAAATCTAACCCCGATTTTTAATCAATACCTGCGTTATCCTCAAATCCCGACGTTGGAGCTAAAGTATCACGGAAAAGATCTGCAATACCGCTGGGTGACCGATGTGAAGTATTTCCGGATGCCCGTAGAATTGATGGTAAATGGCAAGGTGCGGCGGCTTATGGCGACCAACCAATGGAAAACGTTGACCAATGCCCCGAAAAGCGCTGTACAAGTGCGGACGGATTTGTTTTATGTCAATGTCCGTGAAGTAGCAAATTAACCCAGAAGCAACGCCGAGGCTATTTGATTAAGGTGACTTTTTGGGTTTTTCGTACGGTTTTACCGTTGGTTGTGACGGATAACACAGCAAAGTAATGGCCTACAGCGGCACTATGGGCCTCCCAAATGGCGCGGTTCCAACTGTTTGCGGGGAAACTGCCAGAAATAAGGGTGGCGATTTTGCGGCCTTGTAGGTCGAAAATGGATAACGTCACGTCTGCCGGGTCTTTGATAAAAAAGCGGAACGTAGTGGACGGATTAAATGGGTTGGGGTAGGCTGGAGCCAATAAAGGACGATCTGCAAATTCAAAAGTTGCTTCCCGCTCGGCGAGGGTTTGGCGACAACCGTTTTTGTCTAAGGCATCCAATCGGTAGCGAAGCCCCTGAATGGGTGCAAATGTTCGATCTATAAAACTATCTAAGGGCTTGCTGGCTGCGCGGTGAATGGGCGTTGCGGAAAAAGCGGGGTCCGTGATTGGGCTTTCACCGCCGGGTACCACCCGCAGGATTTCCACTTCGTGTAGTCCCGTATCTTTGGAAAAGCCCCAGTCCACATCCACCAAGCCGCCAGGGGTGACACGAGCCGAGACCTCTCCCTCCGCAATGACCGGGCGGGGAATAGAAGGGGTGGTTCCGGTGGCATCGGTTGTGCCAATTCCGGCGGCAACAACCGAATACGTTACCGCCTCCGAGCAAGAGTTGATATCGTCCTTAAACTGATACGCTTCTGCGCTATTGGCAGCAACGATTCCTACTTGGGTAGTTGTACCGTCGCTATCTTTCCGAAGAACGCGGTAGGTCGTTCCGGCTTGTTCGGAAGAAACCGACCATAAAATTTGGGCTTCCATACGGCTGTTTTCGGTCAATTGGGCGCGTACACCTGCAAAAACGGCTGCTGGAGGCTTGGCAAGATTGGCTTTTACCCGTGTCCGGATCTCATTCAGTAAGACATAGTTGTTGTCACCAGGACAAGACGTGCTGTTAAAATCGCGATGCCCGCGAAAGTTGTCTGGATTTACCTTGTAGGTATCTGCCATGAAGGTAAACCATGTGACAACGGAGTCTAAGAGCGCACTCCCGGGTTTATCAAGACAAGAAAGTGAACTGGTGTTTTCTGGTGGATGAAAGCAGCCCATTAACGAAAGCCCGATATTGCCTGTATTGCCATTGCCCACATGCGAGCCGATCACCAACTGTGGGGCATCTTTGAGGGTAAGTTGCTCATTCATAAATGGGCGTCCCTGAAACAAGTTTCCACGCTGATCCATGAGGAATTGATACCCAATGTCGCACCATCCACGCCCGGTGATGTGAAAATCCTGAATGTCCTTCATGTTCTTATAGGAAGCGGCGTCGCTTTGGGCCACTGGCCATGCCGTATGGTGTAACGTCAGATAGGTGTAATAAGGTTGTGGATCGGGATTGGTACACGCAAAGGCACGGGCATTCCATTCTGAACGGCGGATGAGGCGTGGCGCTTTAAAGCGACCTGCAGGCACCACAATTGCCGCTTGGGTGGTTCCAGCAAGGAGTCGTTCTTCATCGGCTTCGTTTAGGAAGACGCCTGCCGACCGAAGAAATACGAACGTTCCAGGTGTTGCTTGTATAGTAACCTGAAACCGTGTTTTTTGCCTTTCTTTGGCTCCATTATAGGCCATCGTAAAGGCGTTTCCGTTCATCGGAAACCAGATCAATAAAGGTTCCGGAAGGCTCCATTGGTCATTTTCCCAAAATCGGATGGTGGCCGTAAGCGTGGGTTGCGCCGCAAAGCCATCTAATAAAACGCCATTAAACGGGATTTGAATGGGACCACTTTCCCGAATAAACTGAATAGCCCCGCTTTCGGACTTTAGCAGAGGGGCTTTAAGAGGAATCAGCGTTTCCGTTAGTTCGTGAACGGCTTGTGCCAACACCCCGTTAAGGGAAGTGGTAAGCCAAATAAGGAGCCATAGTCCGATTCGTCTCATACGTAAAGAGGGGTTAATTTGATTGTTCCGGTATCACACCGGATTCTGCAACGGGTAAAGAGGCCGGTTGTTGAGGTTCGGGTAAAAACTTCCAAACCACCAAGCCCATCAACAAGGTAGCGGAGGCTGCCAGCAGAGAATTTCCCAGAAAACCAAATGTACCATACAAGGCACCTGCCAAGGCGCTGCCAAGGCCACTTCCCAGTTGTCCAACGCCCACTGTTAAGCTCAACAGGGTTCCACGGCGGTCTCCAGACACCATCGCAGTAAGTAACGCTTGTAAGGGTGTCATACGCATGGCCACAAAGGTCATGGCTAAAAAATATAAGATATAGCCCAACCAGAGGTTAGTCAACACAAGGGTGGTTAGGGCCATTAATAGGGCCATCCCCAAACTTGATGCAATAATTAAGGGTTTTCGCCCAATTTTATCGGACCATTTCCCCATTTGTGGCCCCATCGTTACATTAGCAATCCCGCCAGCAAAATACATGGAGGCGATATGGTATTTGTTCAACCCCAAAACCTTTTCCAACCAGGTAGGCAGAAAAACGATAAACAACATCAAGCTAAAAAACTGGAGAAAATACGTGACAACTGCGATTTGGATGGGTTTTTGTTGTAAAAGCTGTCTATATCCTCCCACAATATGTTGTAGGTCTAAGGGGTTATCGGAACGAGCGACTTGCGGCTGGGGCACTTTGAAATACGTGAATAGAAACGCAAGTGACATTGGCAAGGCAAAAAAAACGAAAGGGGCCTTGTATCCCCATAATCCAGCTAAGGTAACGCCAAGTGGAATGCCCAGTACTTGTCCGATCGCAATACCACTCATAACAACTCCATTGGCCCAGCCTCGACGTTCATAAGGGAAATAGTCTCCAACATACGAAACGGCAGATCCGCTTAAAAGCCCACCACTCATCCCTGCCAAAATGCGTACCGTTAAAAATGAAAAATAATCAAAGGCTAAAGCGTGTAGCAAAAGGGTGAGCGACAGTGCCCCACAACCCATGAGGATCACGCGACGTCGCCCCACTTTGTCGGAAACGGGGCCAATGAAGAGGGCTAACACGGCCAAAGAAAGAACAAACGACGTGATGAGCGTACCTTGTAAGGCAGGGTCAATCTCCAATTCCCGTCCAATATCGGGCAGAATAGGAGCGATGATCATCATTTGACTTGACGAAGAAAAAACCATCAGCCAGAGGGCGAAGAGTACAAAATAATCGGATTTTTGGGTTTGGTTCATGTATTTCCCCTTGTGATGGGGGGTGAAAATAGGTCAATGGCCTTAAATTACAAAATTGAAACTCTTTTTGTATAAACTTAGCCAGCATATGGGAACGATAATAACCAGTAAAAACCTTGTTCACTTAGGGTTAGTGGTTGGGATTAAAGACCAAAGCGGTATAATAGAGGCGATCTATGATTACGGTTGCGTTTGCATGGACAACACCAAGTTTATCTTGATGATGAATCAGTATTAAGGAGGTGAAAATTCTATTCTATTGAAGTTAGAGGACATAAAAACAAAATCATGAACCTGATGGAGGAGCAGGCAAAAAGTACCTTTTCCGATGGGACAATATGCCTCTTATGGGGTACGGAAGATTCAAGATTGGCTCTGGCTTTTAGTGGGTAAGAACATAGGTAAGAATATTGGCCCCCATTTGCAAGGCGGCCATACGCTTTTCTGGAGGATCGTTATGTACTTCTGGTGCTTCCCAACCATCACCTAAGTCACTTTCGTATGTAAAGAGAAAGACCAAGCGCCCATCGTGGAACAATCCGAAAGCCTGAGGTGGTTTGCCATCATGTTCGTGTATTTTGGGAAGGCCAGCAGAAAAGGCATACTGGGTCTTAAAAATCGGGTGCGAATGTGGCAACTCCACCCAGTCTTGATCGGGAAAAACCTTCTTCATCTCGCGTTTGATGTGCTGCATCATGCCATAATTATCGTCGGCATGAAAAAACCCCCCATTCTGGAGATACCTTCGCAGGCGCTCTACTTGCCTTGCTGAAAAGGAAAGGTTGCCATGTCCTGTAGCATACAGATAGGGGTATAGAAAAATTTTATCACTATCCAGATCAACAATATCTTCTTTTGGTGCAATATCTAAAAGGGTTTGCTCGCGTACAAACCGCAACAACAAAGGGAGTGAGGTCTCATTTCCGTACCAATCTCCACCACCGTCATACTTCAACTTCGCAATACGGATTGCATAATTTTGTGCATAAACTGATTCAGTCATGACAAACATGATGCATAAAAGCGCCCATACGAATCGAAACGTATTTTTTGCCATAACCAATTGGGGATTAAGGAGTAATAGAAGAGACCATGTACAGACGTTCAAACGATTCACGCGACGGAAAGTTCACCAACTTATTTCCTAAACAACGCGGTCAATATACCATAACGTGGGGTGGGATTGTCTTCATCGTATGGAATGGCTTTGCGGAGGCTTTCATATATTGCTCCTTTTACACTTTTCTCGAATTTATGTATTCGAATAGGCGAAAGTTCTGGTGAAAATGCTTCCACAATCTCAAAGCCAAACGACCGGGGTTCTGTGATAGTGGGTTTGTGCCCAATATCCGTTATCAACATGAAGTAACCGCTTGGTGCCAGTACCCGTTTAATTTCGGCGATGGTGGCATTCAAGTCGGCTACGTGGTCTAATGAGTTAAAAGAAGAAACCACATCAAAGTAGTTATCTGAAAAAGGAATCTGCTCCGACCCCGCTGCTTTATAGACCATCTTGTGTTGATCTATACCGAGCAAGCGATAGACTTCGGCCAAAGGATCCAAGCCCACCCGCTCGGTGGCACTTGTAGCCCACTCCAAAGATCCCCGTGGTCCGCATCCGATGTCAAGAAGTTTTTTACCCGCAAAATCGGATCGTGAGAAGCCAAAAAAGGTAGTGAAAAAGGGTTCGTAGTGGGTATTGTCTAAGCCACCTTGTTTTCTGAACTGTAAAAGCCAATAAAGTAATTCGGCACGACCCTTTAGCCCGCCTGGAATGGGTAAGAAAAACAGGGTTTTAAGGGTGGAGAACAAGTGTGTAGGGGATTGGGCCAAAAAAAGGCAGCCAGGAAAAATCAGGCTGCCTATCGGATTAACTCAGCATTTTGGTTAGGTTAATCAACTCATAGTCAATAGACTTGGAGCGACTCCATACATTCTTCATAGGGGTCATTTTGATTTCACCGCCAATCAGGCCTACCATCACATTTGTGTGGCCTTCAATCAAGGCTTCTACGGCTGAAACTCCGAAGCGACTGGCTAAGACGCGGTCTCGTGCTGTGGGTGATCCGCCCCGTTGTGTATGTCCCAAAATGCATACCCGTAGGTCTATGAAATCAAATTTGGCATCATTTTTTAAGGCATCGGCAATGCGTTGTGCTCCTCCCAATTGGTCACCTTCTGCCACCACCACAATGGAAGACCGAGCATGTGAAGACATAAGGCCAAAGATTTGTTTCTTTACCTCCTTCAAATCGGTCTGGTTTTCTGGTATCAAGACCAGCTCTGCCCCTCCACCAATTCCACAATTAAGGGCAATAAAACCGGCATCTCTCCCCATGACCTCTACCAGAAACAACCGATTGTGGGCGTCGGCAGTGTCCCGGATACGGTCAATGTTTTCGATGGCCGTATTCATGGCCGTGTCGTACCCGATGGTTTCGTCGGTTCCGTACAAGTCATTGTCAATGGTGCCCGGACAACCGACCACAGAAATGCCATGTTCTTGATTGAGCAGTGTTGCTCCACGCATAGAGCCATCGCCACCAATTGCAACCAGTGCATTGATGCCCATTTCATCTAGGTTTGCGGCAGCAAGCGCACGTCCTTCCGGCGTTCTGAACCGGTCTGAGCGGGCACTTTTCAAGACAGTCCCCCCTTTCTGGAGAATATTTGAAACGGAGCGCGTGGTCATTTCGACAAAATCCGAATCAATCATGCCTTCGTAGCCACGTCTAATGCCGACGACCTCCAAATCGTGGGCGTGGGCCGTACGTACTACAGCACGCACACAAGCATTCATACCAGGGGCATCACCACCACTGGTATAGACACCAATTCGTTGTATTCCTTCCATAATGCAGTTGGGGTGAATAACAGATAGAAGAAAAACGGATATGGGGCAAGCTATTCGTCGCCGCCTTCCTGCCCTTCTTCCTGGTAGCGGACATCCCATGCGAGCATATCTTCTATGCTCGCATAGTCGGTATCACCATCTTCAAGGGTGAATTCGTAATCAGCCTGATATTTCAGGCGCAAATTGGTCGGGAGTCGTTTCCAAGGTTTGCCCTCGGTATCAACAAACTCTTCTGGGTATGGATTTTGCACAGTGTAAGAGGGATGATATGAACGATAGGTTTTGTCAGCTTCGTAGAGTGCCGCACGCCGAGATCCGGCTTTGGTAAGACTCTTTCCTGAAACCCGGAAAGGACTTATGTTGATAACGGCAAGCCAAAGTCCTTCTTCTTCCGACTCGGTGTATTCTGGCCTCATGACCTTAAATTCTTCCGGGTGAGGATAAGCACTGGCTTCATTAAAATTAAACATAGGATTAAATGCTTCAGTGGGCACAAACGAATTAAGCATTATAAAATAGCCTTCATTTTGGTCTTTGTTGTGCGAAAGGGTTGCGAATTGTGATGCAAGTTTGCGACAACAAAGCCGGAAATTGGCAAAAGACACTTTCTTCTGGGATGTTTTTGGTGTTTCATAGGCTTTGGGGATAAGGTCATCTGTCTGGATATTGTTTAATTTATTCGGCTTCGTCGTAAAAACGTGCTGCGGTATAAAAAACAACATTGCTGCTATGCCACGCTACAATAGCAGCCGCCCTAATGAACAAAAGTATTTGGGTTAGCAAAAAAACGATCCATGAGGCTACGGGGCTGGTAAATCCGAAACGCAACTCTATCACATTTGGCAAGATGCCAACAAACAATGTGACCGCAAACCAGAGCAAAAAGAGTTTGCTTGCATTGCCGTAGCGAAACGGGAAGCGTAGTCCACTCCGAAACGCTGCCTTTGGTGAAACATGTGCCAATACCACTGCTACCCGTGCGTAGTCTTGGAATAAAGCGATCAAGGCATAAGCCGATATCGCAAGCGTGGGCCAGATGACCGCGAAGAGCCAGAACAAGACACGTTCCCCCTGCATCATCAGCCCCAATACCATAAACAAAGTGATCAAAACAACCTGAATACCAATCGAGAGTACTACGAACCGAAGAGAAAGGGCCATTCCCTTAGACCAGTAGCGGGCCACTCCTTCCCGAAACGTTCCAGGTGTTTCAGTCCGAAAGGCATGGTACAATCCAACGGCATACGCAACTTTCCATATCCAAACCAAAGGCAGCACCCACAATAGGTTCAGGAGCGTAGTGCCAAATGCGGAGCGTACTCGAATGAGCAACTCCCAAAAGGCCGTCTGATGTGCCGGGGTCTTCCAAATATCTGGGTTGCCTTCGGGCAAGACGTGTGCAAACGCTTCTAAAGCAAATGTAGCCGGAATGGCCATAAAGGCCGCTATAACCAGCCCCATTAGCCACAAAAGCAAAATCAGTTTAGGCCGCTGGGCAGCATTTTTGATCCCTTCAGTAAAAGGTCGAAGTACCATAAACATTCGGAGCAAAAAGGTGAATACCGTAAAATAGGGTATGTGGGTAGGGTCGTAAAGGAAAATTTGGTGTTAAGGGCGCTTTAGCGTTTTCCGCCATCGCCATCTTCTCTTTACCACCCTGCCTTCATACAGCGTTCTCGCCTTGGGACCATTTGCTTTTTTGTTGCAAGACGCTTCATAAACTAAAGCCACCTCTATACCGAGAATGGCTTTGTTATCAAACTGGGTTTAGAAACTTTCTGTTACACCATCTACAATGCCATAAGCAACCGATTCTTGGGCATCCATCCAATAGTCTCGATCAAAGTCTTGCATTACTTTCTCGAAATCCTGTTGGCAGTTATCCGCTAAAATTTGTGCGCCCAATTTTTTGGTTTTTATGATTTCGCGCGCCTGGATTGTAATATCGGAAGTTGCGCCTTGTGCACCTCCACTTGGCTGATGAATCATCACTCGGCCATGTGGTAAGATAAAGCGACGACCCTTGGTTCCGGCAGAGAGTAAAATAGACCCCATCGAGGCGGCCAGCCCCATGCAGACCGTAGAAACGGGGGAGCGTAGCCCGCGCATGGTGTCGTAGATGGCCATACCAGAGGTTACGTATCCACCTGGACTGTTGATATAAAAGGTTATCTCCTTGCCTGGGTCCATCAGGTCTAAATATAGCAACCGTTCCACCACATACTCCGCCGAGCCGTCGTCCACGCCGCCCCATAAAAAAACCTTTCGTTCCGACAAAAGTTTACGTCCTATTTCATCTGCTAAGGATACTTGTTCCATTCGTTTATACGTTTTGGTGATTTGGGAAACACACAAACGCCTATCCCGGCGTTCCGTTTCCCTTCTGGCCTAAAAAGTTTTGGCTTGATGACAGGAAGCCCCCGTGTACATGTCCGATTTGCGGCAGGTATCCGCTTTAAAAAATTCCTATATTGCTTTTTTGCAAACTTCCTATTGCCTCTGGTATGCGTTCAAGGTTTATCCTCTTGTTGGTGATGCTAATGGCCTTTTCTGCCTGTAACCCTGTGAACACCCGCGAATACAACTTCAAACAAATCAAACTCAATCCGAGCCCAGATGTCTGGTATGGGGTACTTTTCGAAGCCGTCCAAATGGCCCGTATTTTTCCGGATGGAAAAACCTTTGTGGACTGCACCCCAAAATCCGATCCAAAAGAGATTGTAGCGCGCTATCTGACAGAGAAAGAGCAACTTGGGTTTGACCTAAAGACTTTTGTCACGACCCATTTCGATTTACCTCCAACTTTCGCTTCCGGTTTTAGGAGTGACACCACCCAGGCGGTTCAGCAACACATTTCCGAACTTTGGCCCGTATTAACCAGACAACCCGATGAAGCCGCGCCCTTCTCGTCCCTGATCCCCTTACCTCGTCCATATGTTGTGCCGGGTGGTAGGTTTGGAGAAGTATATTATTGGGATAGCTATTTTACCATTCTCGGCTTGAAGGCCGATGAAAAATGGGATATAATCCAAGACATGACCGATAATTTTGCTTTTTTGATTCAGACCGTCGGTCATATCCCGAATGGTAACCGTACCTACTATACCACCCGAAGCCAACCTCCCTTTTTTTCCTTGATTGTGGGGATATTGGCCGAAGGCAAGGGGTTGGAAGTCTATGAGCAATACCTTCCCGAATTGGAAAAGGAATATACATTTTGGATGGCGGGTGCCGATCGCCTTTCCGAGTCCAACCATGCGTATCGGCGTGTCGTGCGTACCCCAGATGGAAATATCTTAAATCGTTATTGGGATGACAGTGTTAAGCCGCGGCCCGAGTCCTACCGAGAAGACGTTGTATTGGCCCAACGTATCCCCCAACGTATCCCCTCTCAGGTATATCGCGATATTCGGGCAGCAGCAGAGTCTGGTTGGGATTTTTCCTCTCGCTGGCTTCGAGACGGCAAATCCCTTGCCAGTATCCATACCACCGAAATTATTCCTGTGGACCTCAATGCCCTGTTGTACCAATTAGAGCAAACCCTTAGCCGCGCCCATACCCGAAGTGGGAATGCGGAAAAAGCTGCTTTTTATCGTACCAAAGCAGAAGCCCGAAAAAGCGCGTTGCTTAAACTGACGTGGAACGAGACCGAAGCGTATTTCTATGATTACGATTTTGTTGCAGGCCGCCAAACCACTCAAGTAACCTTGGCCGCTACCTTCCCGCTCTTTTTGAAAATGGCTACCAACGAACAAGCCGCTGGAGTGGCCAAAAAAATTGAACAAGAACTTTTACATACCGGAGGCCTCAGCACAACCGGAACTCGGTCTGGCCAACAATGGGACGCTCCGAATGGCTGGGCTCCCCATCAGTGGACGGCTTATGTAGGATTTAAAAATTATGGACTAAAAAAACTGGCGCGAGAAATTCGTAATCGTTGGATTGCCCTCAACAATCGGGTATATCGTACTACTGGAAAGATGGTCGAGAAATACAATGTAATGGAAGCCGATCTGGCAGCAGGCGGGGGAGAATATCCTTTACAAGACGGATTTGGCTGGTCTAACGGGGTTCTACGGGCCTTTTTGGCAGATTGAGCTTTCCGGAAACAACCCAACTGCTAACTGTTTTAGTTTTGTTCATCAACCATTCGATAGCGCATGTGGATGCACCATTTATCTGGCAACCCACTCTTTTGGGCCTTAGTCGTAGCCACACTCTTGGTGATTCCGGCTTGTCAAAAACACCAAGCATCCACCGAAGCTATAGAAAAACAGTCTCCGGCATCAAAGAACCCGCTGCCAACCCTGAGCGATACCACCGCAACAGACCCACACCACTACGCCGAGATTACGACACCACTTGGCAAGATGGTGGTTCGCCTGTACGAAGAAACGCCCAAACACCGCGATAACTTTATTAAACTGGCCACATCCGGCTTTTATGATGGCTTGTTTTTCCATCGTGTGATGAGTGGCCTGATGATTCAGGGAGGTGATCCTAACTCCAAGAACAACAACCCGGCGGATGATGGGCTGGGCGGTCCAGGCTATGTGATTGATTCGGAAATTTTACCGTATTCCTTCCACAAACGGGGTGAGGTGTGTGCCCTGCAATCGGCAGAAGTACCCGGAAAGTCCTCCGGTAGTCAGTTCTATATTGTTCAAGGCGGAGAACCAATTCCAAAAATGATCTTAGACGATCAAGAAGCGCAGGTGCGGGAACTAACGGGGCTTAAAGAGTTTCGCTTTTCACAAGAAGCCAGACGCCACTATTCGCGTGCCGGAGGTGCTCCTTGGTTAGACCTTCAATTCTCCTGTTTTGGTGAAGTGGTTTCGGGATTGTCCACCATAGATCGCCTTGCCCAATTGGAAACCCCACGCACCTTAGGAGAAGCCGGATCAGAACCTGCGCTCTTGGACCGTCCGAGGCAAATCCAGAAAGCACGCATGGCCGTTAAAATGCTGGCGGAGTTCCCAAAGGATGGCATTAAGGTACATTAAAAAAAGCCTGACTCCGAAGAATCAGGCTTTGTCGGGATGGCGGGATTCGAACCCACGACCTCTTCGTCCCGAACGAAGCGCGCTACCGGGCTGCGCTACATCCCGTAGATTTGGGGCTATCAAAATAATGACAGATTTTTAGCCTTGCAATCATTTGTTTTTTAAAAAAAAACCTCTTTACCCAATCTTCGGTTTTTTTCGCAATAATCGCAACATCACTTCATGAACTTCTTGCAATTATGCGCTTTTCGTCTTACATTCTTAACCATAAGGTAAAACGTATTTTGCACAACGTTCAATAAAACGCATGATTTCCTGATTCTCTCTCTTAAGTTTCCTCAAACCGACCTACCAAGTCCTTCCGGGTTTCTTGTACCCGGGGTTTTTATATGCTATCAGGCACGCGCGAGCGCAAACGCGCGATACGAATTACCTTATCTAAGTGCCAGAAATTTAATAGCATAAATACATTACAACAATGAAATACCGCTGGTTGTTACCCCGACCAGAGCATCCTCATGTAATTGCTGCGTTGTGTGCCCAACTGAATGATTTACCACCTGCGCTGGGGATGGCGCTCTCGCTACGGGGAATTGAAACTTATGAGGAAGCCCGGCGATTTTTCCGCCCTTCCTTGGACGATTTGCACGACCCTTTCCTGATGTTAGACATGGATGTGGCGGCAGAGCGGCTGCAAAAAGCCATCTTGCAAGGGGAAAAAGTGGTGGTATATGGCGATTATGATGTGGACGGGACAACGGCAACGGCGCTTATGGTGAGTTTTCTGCGCCAACACGGCCTCGATGCCGAGTTTTTTATTCCCGATCGTTACACCGATGGATATGGCCTATGTTGTCGTGGGATTGACTTTGCCGCTTTCCGGGGAGCAACCCTCATGATTGCCTTGGATTGTGGCATAACAGGCCATGCCGCCGCCGATTATTGCCGCGAAAAAGGCATTGATCTGGTGGTTTGCGACCATCATAATGCCGAAGAGGCCATTCCAGATGCACTGGCAGTGTTAGATCCAAAACGGCCTGACTGCCCATATCCGTTTAAGGAACTAACGGGATGCGGGGTTGGGTTCAAACTCATACAGGCAACCCTTTCCAAGTTGGGAAGTCCTCCCGAAGATGCATGGGAATATTTAGATCTGGTAGCCCTTGCCATTGCTTCGGATATTGTCCCGATTCTGGGAGAAAACCGCTTGTTAATGTACGAAGGATTACGCCGAATCCAAACCAATCCGCGTATTGGATTGCGGATGCTGGCCTTGCAAGGGGGGCAAGATTTAGCCAGTTGTTCAACATCACAGATTGTATTTGGTATTGGGCCACGCATCAATGCAGCCGGACGAATGGGCGATGCGGCGGAAGCGGTGGAGTTGATGATTGCCACCAATCCAGACCGCGCCCTAAAACAAGCCCAACGCCTCGAAAAGTTGAATGGTGAACGACGGTTGATGGACTCGAAGACGTTTGAAGAAGCCGTACAGTTGATGGAAAGTCGTGCCTCTACTTGTATGCAACACGCCATTGTACTACACCATCCCGGATGGCATCTGGGCGTTATTGGTATTGTGGCCAGCCGTTTGGTAGAGCGTTTTTATCGGCCAACTGTCTTGCTTACCACCGCCAATGGCATGGCCAAAGGGTCTGCGAGAAGTGTTCCTGGATATAATATTTACGATGCCATTCGGTCGTGCGACCACTTGCTTGCTAAATTTGGTGGTCATGCCTTTGCTGCCGGACTCACCCTGCCCGTTGCCCATTTGGAAGCCTTCACCGAGCAGCTAAACGAAGTGGTAAGCCAAACCATCCAGCCGAATCAACTGAAGGCAGAAATTGTGGTGGATGCGCCGCTGGCTCTTCAGGACATTACACCTCGGTTTAAACAGATCTTGGAGCAATTTGGACCTTTTGGCCCACAAAACCGGCAACCGGTCTTCATGGGAACGGGGGTACAAGTAAAATCGCAACCCACTTTGGTGGGGCGAGACGGCCACCTTAAGTTTCAGGTACAACAAGGCCATAATGGACAAGCATCACCTACGTTCGATGTGATTGGCTTCGGTCTTCATGCCCTCTATCCGACCGTCCGCGAGAGTTTGCAATATGGGAGGCCGTTGGACATGCTCTTCACCATAGACGAAAATAATTTTATGGGCCAAACCTCCTTTCAGTTACGGGCAAAAGACCTTAAACTAGCCGGATAAACGGCTTTTCGGCAAGATCTTTACAACAAAAAACCGGAGGACTAAGGGTGTTCTCCGGTTTTTGCGATTGTGGGCGGTGTGCCTCAGACGTGTCCGTGGCGGCGGGAGTACATAAAGTATTTCTCGAAAGCGATTTTGGCCCAGTGTGCTTCAGGACCGGGGATAA
The DNA here is from genome assembly GCA_016788705.1 of Bacteroidetes Order II. bacterium. NCBI lineage: Bacteria > Pseudomonadati > Bacteroidota > unclassified Bacteroidota Order II. > Bacteroidota Order II. bacterium. The sequence continues at coordinate 115,935 of JAEUSQ010000038.1, read as the reverse complement.
TAAACTCGTGTTCGCGGGGCGAGAGCATATGATCGCCGACAATCATCATGCCCATATTTCCGGTATCCATGATGCAATAAGCGGCCATGTCATCGAATCTCTGGTGCAACTTGGGCAAGCCTTTGATGTCTGCCACAATGTTTTTGACGGCTGTTTTGGCCATTTGTTCGGAGGGCCATCCTGTTTTAGGTACAGCACATGGGATTTCCGTTTGGGCGGGCGGCTTAACATCCACGGCTACCCCAGCAGCATACACATTCGGATAGAGTGGATGGGCATAGCTATCGTCCACCTCTATAAACCCATTGGCGTTGGTCAAGTTGGGTGTATTACGGACGGCATCCACCCCCAGAAAACGTGGCATAATCATCGTGAATTTAGACGGCAATACTTCGCCGTTGTCTAAGACCACGCCATCGGGCCGGACTTCGGTAATGGCGGTGTTTAGGTGAGCGTTGATGTGGTACATTTTGAACATCCACTCACACATTTTTTGGGCATTCCCAAAACCATTGATACCGAAGTGTGCTAAAAAGGGCTCAGCTGTTACATAGGTGAGCGGCGCTTGTTTTTTGAGGTGGTGCTTGGCAATCTGGTAGCGGGTGTTGAAGAGAAATTCATATGCCGCGCCAAAACATCCTGCACCCGGAGCCGATCCAATTACCACAGGGCCAGGATCTGCCAAGAACTTATTCCAACCCTCGCGGGTGCGCATGGCGGGCGGAAGCCCCACAATGGAGTGGGAATATTCCTTCAACCCCGGAATATATTCGGTGTCCACTTTCGGGCCAGTAGCAATGACTACATAATCATATCCAATGGTTTGCCCGTCTTTGGTAAATATCTGACTCTTCTCGAGATCGAAGTGGGTAACTTGCGCCTCAATAAAGTTAATATGATGACGCGCATAAATAGGCCGAACGTCAAAAGTGATGTCCTTTTCGTCACGCAGTCCGAAGGGAAACCAAATAAGTGAAGGAAAAAACAGGAAATTATGCGTATTAGCGACTACCGTTACGCGGTGGTTATTCCCCACCAATTCTTTTAACTCGATGGCTGCGGTATAGCCGGCAAAGTTGGTTCCGACTATCACAATATGCTTCTTTTCCATGATAACAAGGGTTGAGTGGAAATCAAATTGGGTGCAAAATCGCTTTTAAAGGTGTTATTAGGAAGCAGATTTTATGGGAGATATCCCGTAAGAAGTCCTCTTTGGGAATTGTAGGGGACTCCATTACACCAAAGTCATTGGAAAATAGTACTTTTTGAAATATCTTAGAGACTCACTTCATAAACCAATATTCATGAAATACGTTTTGATGCTATTGTTTGGAACTCCCTTCTTTGGATGGGCGCAATACCCGTGGAAAGAGGTACCCTTTTCCCGCTTTCAGAAAATGCCACAAACCTATGTGGCGGCGAAAATCAAGTGGCCACTAACGATAGATGGGCGCTTAGACGAAGCTGCATGGCAAGAGACTTCATGGACCGTGGACTTTGCGGATATTGAAGGGGAAGACAAACCCAAACCACGCTTTAAAACCCGTGCAAAAATGCTCTGGGACGACGAATTCCTCTATATTGCTGCCGAAATGGAGGAACCCCACCTCTGGGCGACTTATGAACAGCACGACATGATTACCTTTCACGAAAACGATTTTGAGGTATTTATAGACCATGATGGCGATACGCACGCCTACTTTGAAGTAGAAGTAAATGCACGCAAACAAATCTTTGACTTGTTTTTGGTGCGGCCCTATCGGGATGGTGGCCCCTCGTTGATTGCTTGGGATGTACGCGACCTCAGAACGGGGGTTGCCTTAAACGGAACATTGAATGATGGATCGGACACAGACCAAGGTTGGACGCTTGAAATGGCGATTCCGTTCAAATCGCTCCGATTTGGTGTGGATCCGTTAAAGCCTCAACTGGGCGATGTTTGGCGCATGAACTTCTCGCGGGTGGAGTGGCAAACGACATGGAACGGAACGGCCTATGAAAAGATGAAAGCCCCGGACGGCAAGCCACTACACGAGGACAACTGGGTATGGTCGCCGCAAGGTTTGGTGAATATGCACTTTCCAGAACGGTGGGGGTATGTCCAATTTTCTGAATCCAAAGATACGCCTTTCGTCCTGCCATCAGACGAACCCTTCCGAAAGACCCTCCGAGAAGTTTATTACCGCCAGCAGCTAAAAATGGCGAAAACTGGAAAATTTGGGACGACTGCCGTAGCCTTAGGTGTTCCGGCTACCTTACGACAAGAAGGGAAAACGTACCGCCTTTCGATGCAAACCACCGCCAATACTTTCGAGGCGAACTTGACCGCGCCCGGTGAAAAGACCCGCTACCGAATCAATCATGAAGGACGATACGAGGTGATTAGGCCGGAGAAGAACTAAGAAACTTTACCACTGACTCCGTCACCACGAACCAGTGCGGCGGTTGCCCAAATCATGGCGAGTGCGAAACCGTTTGTCCCCAAAGTATCTTGATTAATAGCGTTGCATGGGTGCGCGGCGAAGATGTATAAGCGCTGTTTGCTTAATTTAGACGTTGATATGGGTGGTGTAATACGATTCAAAGATAAAAAATATTTTTCAGAGCGGACGAAGAACCAAATATTACCTTTTGCACTTCCTTGCTTCTTGTATAAACACATGAGGCCTGTGCGGTAAGTGCAGGTGAGTGATAACGCTCATTTTTAGTGTCTATTCGCATTTCTATCTCCTCAAACCTCAATCACTTTGGGTTTGCTCCTCGAACTTTCGGTTTTGGAACAGCGCCCATAAAATGGGAAGGGTGGTAACGATCACCACAAAAAAGGCCACCACATTGGTTACAGGTCGGTCTCGGGGTTTGGTGAGTTGGCTAAAAATCCAAATGGGCAAGGTGGCTTGTTGTCCGGCGGTGAACGTAGTGACAATCACCTCGTCGAACGAGAGGGCGAAGGCCAGCATCCCGCCGGCTACCAAAGCGGAAGAGATATTCGGAAAAACCACATATCGAAACGTTTGCCAGCCATCCGCGCCCAAGTCCATCGAGGCTTCTACCAACGACGGATTGGAGCGCCGGAATCTTGCCAAGACATTATTATACACCACCACCACGCAAAACGTGGCGTGTCCAATAACGATCGTCCAGAAGTTGAAGGTCATGCCCGCCTCGCCCATCGCTGCCCTGAGGGCAATACCCGTCACGATGCCGGGCAGGGCAATCGGTAAGACGAGTAGGAACGAGATGGCTTCTCGTCCAAAGAAGCGGCTGCGGTACACCGCTGCGGCTGCCAGCGTACCCAAAACGAGGGCAACCAAGGTTGAAATGGCTGCGACTCGTGCCGAGAGGCTCAAGGCGGCCCACATATCGGCACGGCTCCACGCCACGCCAAACCACTTGAGGGTTAATCCGGGTGGGGGGAATGTGAAGGTGGAAGAATCGGTGGTGAAGGCATACAACATCACCACAAAAAAGGGAATGTGCAAGAAGGCCACTACTGCCCACATGGCAATTGCAAGGCCCAAATTTTTGTTTTTCATGCGCTTATGCCATTTGATATTTAGAGTGCATCAAACGCACCAGCCTTTCGTGCGCCCAAGAGATAAAAGACCATAATCACCATCGGGAGTACGGTAAAGGCTGCCGCAAGGGGCAAGTTTCCGGCTGTTCCTTGATAACTATAGACCGCCATCCCGATGAAAGGGGTGGAGTCTCCGATGATGGAGGGAATGATATAATCGCCCAGTGTAAGCGAGAAGGTAAAGATGCTTCCGGCCACCACGCCCGGTGATGCCAAGGGCAAGACAATCCGGCGAAAAGTTTGCAAAGGCCGCGCCCCCAAATCCCCTGAGGCATCCAACAAAGAATGTGGAATGCGCTCCAATGACGATTGAATGGGCAAAATCATATAGGGCAACCAGATGTAGGTAAAGACCAGAAATAAGCCAAAATTGGATACGGATAGCGAGGAGCCGCCCACAACGGGCATGGAAAGTAGCCACTCCAACACGCCAGAAAGCCCTAATTGGGCAAAAAACCAAGAAACAATGCCTTCTTTGGCGAGCATGAGCTTCCAGGCATACACCCGAATGATATAGGAAGACCACAATGGCAAAACAACCGCAAAATAGAGCAACACCTTGAGACGTTTACCCGCGTAGCGAACGCTGTAATAGGCCAGCGGGAAAGCAATAAGAACCGAACCCATCGTTACCGAAAGTGCCATAACCATCGTTTTTAATACAATGGTCATATGCGCCGCCGAGAATAAATCGCGGTAGGTAAGAAACGACAGCTCGCGCACTACTTGCCCGGTAAAGCCATCCAAATGATAAAACGACTGGAACAAAAGCGCGGCCAAGGATCCGAGATAAATCACCAGCATCCAGCCCAAAGGTGGTCCCAGTAATAAGGCTAGTAATACAGCAGGATGATTGTATAAATAAGTAGAAAAACGTCGGATCATAGGCTTAATCGGATAATTTGTTGAGGGCTTCTTTTGCCCAAATCACCTGCACGGTATCCCCTTTGCGCTCGTCTTGGGCTTCTCGGTTCTGGTCAATCACTTGGAGCAATAAACCTTCGGGGGTTCGGACGGTGAAACGGGTGAAAATGCCAAGATATACCACATCTGCTACCACACCTTGTAGCCGATAATGGTTGGCGGGTACGGGAACTTGTTCTTGGAGGAGGTGCATCTTTTCTGGACGAACCGAGAACGTGCCGTATTCTCCTGTAAGTTTGTGCGCAATTTCATCCGAAATCAGGTTGGAAGTTCCGACAAAATTGGCGACAAATGCCGTTTGTGGATGCTCGTACAGGTCTTGTGGTGAACCAATTTGCTCAATTTTACCTTGATTAAATACAGCAATTTGGTCGCTCAGCGCCATTGCCTCTTCTTGGTCGTGTGTTACAAAAACAAAAGTAATACCCACTTCTTGTTGGATGGCTTTTAGCTCCACCTGCATTTGTTGTCGCAATTTTAGGTCTAACGCGCCCAGTGGCTCGTCTAAGAGCAAGATTTTAGGACGATTGATAAGGGCGCGTGCCAATGCGATGCGCTGGCGTTGCCCGCCGGAAAGCTGATTGGGTTTTCGGCTTCCTACCTCTGGCAGATGCACCAAATCCAACATCTCTTGTACCCGTTTTTGGCGCTCGGCTTTCTGGACTTTGCGGATCATCAACCCATATTCCACATTTTGCGCTACGGTCATATGAGGGAAGAGGGCATAGTCCTGAAAGACGGTGTTTACGTCCCGTTCGTAGGGCGGCAGGTTTGTGACTTCTTGTCCAAACACCCGAATGATGCCGGAGGTGGGGAGGTCAAAGCCGGCGATCATCCGTAGGCAAGTGGTTTTGCCCGATCCCGAAGGCCCCAGCATGGTAAAAAAAGCACCATCGGAAACTTGAAAACTGGCTTCGTCCACTGCTTTTACGGTGCCAAAATGTCGGGAGACTTGCTCGAAAGAAATGGCTGGATTCATGGAGGTTGGGAGGCTAAAAAAGGCGGGCTACCTATCTGCAACCCGCCCGACTTCTTAACTATTGGCAATCATAACGTGTTTTGTGACCTGATAATCCGACACGGCTTCTGCAGAAAGGTCTTTTCCAAACCCAGATTGCTTAAACCCGCCGTGTGGGGTTTCGGAAGTGAGTGGGATGTGGTCATTCACCCATACCGTTCCATACTCCAGATCGCGGACAACCCGCATGGCGCGTGCCACATCCTTCGTAAAGACCGAGGCCGCCAAGCCAAAGTTCACATCATTGGCCAAGCGCACCGCTTCTTCCTCATTTTTGAACGTATTGATCGTGAGAACTGGCCCAAATACCTCGGATTGGATGATTTCGGACTTTTGGTCGGCCTCTACAATCACCGTTGGTTCAAAGAAGAAGCCATTTCCCAAGTCTTTTGGCGCACCGCCTCCTGTAAGAACCTTTGCTCCTGTTGCTTTGGCCCGTTCTACAAAGCCCTGCACCCGTTCGCGTTGTGCCGAAGAGATTAGTGGCCCCATTTGGGTTTCATCGTCGAAAGGCATTCCAATCACCACGCTACGCATGGCTTCCACCACGGCTTCTTGTACGTCCTTCATCCGATCTTCGGCCACATAAATCCGCGTAGCAGCCGTGCAATCTTGACCCGTATTAAAGGTTGCACCGATGGTCGCTTTGCTGGCAAAGGATTCTACATCGGCATCGTCAAACACGAGGAGGGGTGCTTTCCCACCCAATTCCAAATGTACCCGTTTTAGGGTATCTGCGGCGGTTTTCATGACCTTTTTTCCGGTTCCTGTAGAACCTGTCAGGCTCACCATGCGCACATCGGGATGTTCCACAAGTGCTTGTCCGGCCTCGTTGCCACCTGTAAGGATATTCACTACTCCTTCCGGAACACCAGCCTCGGCGATCAACTCCGCCAAGAGTAGGGTAGAAAGTGGTGTTCCCGGTGCGGGTTTTAGAATGGTCGTGCATCCGGCGGCCAGTGCTGGCCCCAATTTCCAGATGGCCATCATCAGCGGATAGTTCCAAGGGGCAATTTGTGCAACCACGCCCACCGGTTCACGGCGAAACATGGACGTAAATCCGTCGGTAAATTCACCCGCATGAGAGCCGTGTACATCGCGAGCAGCAGCGGCAAAAAACCGCAAGTTGTCTATGGCAAACGGTAAATCTGCGCCCAAGCTCACAAAACTGTAGGGCTTTCCGGTGTTCTCGCTCTCGGCCTTGGCCAAACGCTCGGCGTGTTGTTCGATCAAGTCTGCCAATTTCCACAGCGCATACGACCGATCGCGCGGAGGCTTTTTAGACCATCTTCCATCCTCAAATGCCGTTTTTGCTGCTTGCACGGCCCTATCTACATCCTTTGTACCAGCATTAACCACTTGGGCGATTTCCGCGCCCGTGGCAGGATTGGTAATGGTCATCAGGCTTCCGTCTTTGGCATCTGCCCATGCACCATTGATCCATAATGTATGTTGCATTTCTTTAAACTGATTGATAAATGAAGGTTGGCTTTAAGCAAAAGCCGGGTAAACTTTATGATCATCTACCCGGTTTACTATGGTGGTATGACTATGACTTACTGGCCATAACTGCTAAATACTGCTTTGTCCACTCGCTATAAGGAACACATTTGCCGTTCGGACAATCGGGTGTTTTCCAGAAGTGGATTTTATCGAAGTTCTGAATGCCATTGGTTTTACACCCTTCCGCACCAAGTAATGTATTGTTGTTACAGGCATCGGGAACAGCAGGAACAGAGCCAAACCATGCGGCCAAGTCGCCTTGTAGTTTTTTGTTTAGCGAATGATTCAACCACTTATAGGCACAATTCGGATTGGGGGCTTTGGCGTGCATCATGCTGGTATCGGCCCATCCGGTTGCACCTTCTACGGGGATTACGCTTCCTACTGCGGCTTTGGCGGCGGTCAGGCCATTTACTTGGAACGGCCAAGAGCCAGTTGCCACAACACCTTCGGTTTTGAAGTCATCCATTTGTACCATTGCATCGTGCCAATACTTGTTGACCAAAGCACGTTGCCCTTTCAGCAAAGCAATAGCGGCATCAAACTGGGCTTGTGTCAGCTCGTATGGGTCTTGAATGCCGAGTTCAGGTTGATGGTGTTTCAGATACAAAGCGGCATCTGCAATATAAATAGGTCCGTCAAATGCTTGTACACGACCTTTATTAGACTTTCCGTCTGGCAGGTTCATTTCTTTAAAAACGATATCCCAGCTGGTAGGCGCTGTTTTGAAAACCTTGGTATTATACATCAAAACATTGGATCCCCATTGATAAGGAACGCCGTAGTGAACACCATCTACGGTATGCCAAGAAGCATTTTGCAGGCGACTATCCACCGTTCCCCAATCTTTTATCAGGTTGATGTTGATGGGTTGAACCATGCCGCCTCGGATGAGTCGCATCGAGGCGTCACCAGAAGCGGTTACAATATCAAATCCGCCTTGGTTCATGAGTGTCACCATTTCGTCGGAGGTGGCCGCCGTTTTAACTTCTACTTTGCAGCCAGATTCTTTCTCGAAAGACGTTACCCAGTCGTAGTTTTTATCCGTTTCGCCACGTTCAATATATCCCGCCCACGCAATGATCGAGACTTTGCCTTCGCCTTTTCCAATGCTTTCCAATGCTTTGGCATTGTTGCTGCCCGTAGGGGTATTGTTCTTTTCGCTACTGTCGCCGCCACAGGCCGAGAGCATCATGCCCAGCAATAGGCCCAGTGGAATGGATAAAAACGGAAATAGTTTGCGCATGGTATGACCTCCAAAATGCTAAGATGAGTGAACCGGACGTATAGGGTGCCGATTTTTGTAAACGTTTCCAAGATAAGTCATTATACAGGGGGCAAACAATAGCGAAGAGAAGGTGAAGGTGCATCTTTTTAAACACAGTAGGCGGATCTATGTCAATTTGATAATGAAATGCTCCTATTATTGAAATAAACGTAATCTCAGAGAGGGTTTTCGCCGGGATCGGCTTCTTCTCAAATAACTACCTGTTTTCAAAGTATATCCTGCTCCGGGGCACAATCTGCCCATTACTTGGCAAGGAAAAAGGTTTTGGTAGCCTATTCGTTAAGGTGGATGATATGGGATAAACCGGATGATTAGCAGCGCAATTTCGGACAATCCTGTCTCCTTATACGGCAAAAGGGCCCAAGTTTCCTCGTAGCCCTTTAGCAAACAACATAATGATGGGATATGCAATGAGTCTTACACCACAAATTTACGATGTACAAAAGTTAAAAAACAATCGTAAAAAAGCAATAAAAAAGCCCGATCGTTTAAAAAATCGGGCTTTAGAGCCGTTTTATCGTAATTAAGCAGCAAATGCAAAACGATTCTCGATGGAAAAGTCTTGAGATACGGGAACACGTTGTGCTTCTACATGCTGAACAAAAGCCTCAAGATCGGTGCCGGAGAGTCCAAGAACCACTGGATGATGTTCGGTTACCAACAGCGCATATTGTTGTTCTGTGCCATTGATGACAGGCATGGTGGCCTGATAGCGGCGGTAGTGGCTGTGGAAGAGGTCGGCTGAAATGATCTTTACTTGCTGAATTTCGTCGTAACCGATGGCTGTCCGCAAATCACCACTTTGGATGTTTACTGAGGAGGACGTACAAGTTATGGTGGCGGCAGGCTTAAACCCAACTACACAACCAAAAAGGAACGTAACAATAAAAGAAAGTTGTACAAGCCAATAGGTAATGGCTACATCGCCTTGCGGATTTGCCAAAACCTCTTCCCGAATAAACGCCCAAGCAAATTGGTTGGCCAGCATGAGGGCGATAATCAGCGTGGCAGCAGCAAGGATGAAAAGGTTCTCGGCACGGTAAGTGTCGTTTGTATGCTTCCGAATAAATTTGCCAAGAGGAGAATAAGCCATATTGAAACGGCTGGCGATCCGGAAGATCAACAGTTGGTAAGTTCCCACGTGATTCGTTTTGTTTGGTTACAAAGTTAGTAAACTATCTGACTGGTTTGGTAATCCCGAAATTACAATAAAAAGGAAAGGAAATACAATAATGACGCAGTGCGTTATATTAAGGGGGTGTGGATTTTATCGTTTTACCTCACTGCAAAGCGCTTGCACACATGTGAATTCACCAAATTATCGTATTGATCGAGGCTGAGTATCAATCTGAGACGTTGAATAAACCCTTTTTAAGACAGGATACTCCAAGTTAAGTTCGGAAAATCATTCTCCGAAATATTCTGAGCAACCACCACCATCTATGTTCGATTTTGAATTTGAATCGCCGGAGTTCTCGACCGAGTCAGCCCATACTGCGTCTTTATTAACGACCTATGGCCAAAATCCGGAGTCAGTCATTGACCCCGAACTTTTGGCACACATCGCAATTTGGTATCTGGAACATAAAAACCCACATGAAGCCCTCGGTGCGATCTCGCGATTACTGGCCTTGTACCCGGCCTCCACATCGGGCTGGTTTTTAAAAGGATTGGCATTGAATGCACTCCAGCGTCCCGCCGATGCACGGGATGCCTTCCGGCAACACCTTATTTACAACCCACTTGATGCCGATTCGATGGTTCAAATTGGCCAAACCTATGAACAAACTGGTTTTCCAGCGGAAGCCGTTGTTACCTATGAAACCGCGATTGCTGCCGATGCTTTCCATGCAGAGGCGCACTTCCGTTTGGGGTGGTTGCTGGAGAAAATGAACCGCTACGAGGAGGCCATTCGTCATCTGAGGGCCTGTGTGAAATACCAGCCGGAGCACGAGGAAGCCTGGCATGAATTAGGGTTCTGCTACGAAATGTTGGAAAAAGACGCCTGTGCCCTTTATTGCTACGAGCAGCAACTGAACATCAATCCTTACGCTTACCTTACGTGGTATAATCGGGGGATTGTGTTGTCGCGGATGGGGCGTCTCAAAGAGGCCCTTAGCTCGTATGATTTTGCCACCGTTGTGCAAGAAAAATTTACGGCTGCTTGGTATAATCGGGGTAATGTACTCGCAAGGCTTTCTCGGTTCGATGAAGCCATTGTTTGTTATCAAATGGCGTTGAATGTGGAGCCAAAGGATGCAGCCACCTTATATAACCTTGCCTTGGCCTATCGTCAGAAGGGTGACCTAGATGCCTTTTCGACCTATTGGCAACAGGCCGCTAAGCTGAATCCGCATTTGTTACGCCACCGATGAAAACGCTTAACCGAAGATAATGACGGAAAACGGTGTCCGGGTACATGAAAGGTGTGGTCGAGTACTTATTTTGGCCTTGTTTGCTCCTTCAATCATAGCCTAAGAGACGTTCATTATGTTTCCGAATGTGCATACAAAGCCGATTGCGGTACTTGGCTGGCCGATTCATCACTCTCTTTCTCCACTCATTCACAATGCTGCTTTTCGGGAGCAGGGCCTAAACAGGACTTATTTGGCATCACCTGTTCAGCCGGAGCACCTCGCAGCAGCCATTCGCGGGCTTCTGGCATTGGGGTTTTCGGGGGCTAATGTTACGCTTCCGCATAAAGAAGCCGCTTTTAGGCTGATGGATCAATGCTCCGAGGCGGCGCAAGCCATAGGTGCAGTGAATACCATTGTGTGTAAAGTGGATGAAGAAGGTCGCCCATTCCTTTATGGAGATAACACCGATGTGGTTGGGTTTTTGGCGCCGCTATGGCCCCATGTTGCAGCATTTGCCGGAAAAGAAGCAGTGGTTTTTGGGGCAGGAGGTGCAACACGGGCGGTGCTCTATGGTTTATTGATGCATCTAGACCTAAGCAACATCCGGTTGGTCGTCCGCTCACCAGAAAAAGCACAAGGATTGGTTGCTGCCATGCGGCCTTATGATCCTAACGAGAAAATATCTATTGCTGAATGGCCTGTAGCTGGGCCTGCCATTCGGGCGGCACACCTATTGGTTAACGCTACGCCAAAAGGAATGTACCCTCGTGTGGAAGAGTCTGTTTGGGCTGATGTGAAGGATTTTGGGGTACACCATACCGCCTACGACCTTATTTATAACCCGATCCAAACCCGTTTTCTGAGGGATGTAGCCGATGCTGGAGGCAAGACCATTGGCGGGCTTGAAATGTTTATTGGGCAAGCGGCGGCGGCATACAGTCAATGGACACAAGCCGAAATGCCCGTGACGGTGGTACGGGAAGCCTTGAATAGGCATTTTTCCAAAGGGGCAGGTCATACAGAATGACGGTTTTGCTTGAAGCTGATAAGCGGGACATCTGATCTTTTGGTAACCGCACAGGGAGGTTTTACGTGGGGAAAACCTGTTTATAAAAAGGAAACAGCAGCATCCTGATCCGTTTTTTGAAATACATCCACATCAAATCTTGTATCTTCAACGTCTGTGATGCCGAACAGGTACCCCCATTTGTCCATTTGCTCTTTTGGTTTAGGAGATACAACCCTTGAACAGGCTTCCATATTCAGACATTCTTCGCCGGATTGGTACACTTGCAGACGAAATGGCCCTGCCTGCCTATATGGTGGGTGGTGGCGTGCGTGATTGGCTCTTGCAACGGCCAACAAAAGATTTAGACTTTGTGACGGTTGGCGCTGGAAGCGGTATTCGGTTGGCACAGGCCGTGGCAGATGCCTATGGGGTGGGTATGGCACATGTACACAAAAATTTTGGAACCGCAGGTGTACACCTGTATCTCTCCGGAGGCCATTCTTTGGCCTTGGAATTCGTGGGTGCGCGTAGCGAGAGTTATTCACGAGATTCCCGCAAGCCCGTTGTTGAAGAGGGAACCTTGGAGGAAGATCAGAATCGTCGTGATTTTACGATTAATGCCTTGGCTGTTTCGTTGAATGTGAATACTTTTGGTACACTACTGGATCCTTTTGGCGGCCAAAAAGACTTGGCTGAACAACTCATACGGACGCCTTTAGACCCGGAGGTTACTTTTTCTGATGATCCATTGCGAATGATGCGTGCTGCCCGTTTTGCTACCCAACTCGGGTTTACCATCCATTCAGAGGCTTTGGTCGCCATGAAAAAAATGGCTGAACGTATCCGGATTATCAGCATGGAGCGGGTTACGGACGAACTACAAAAGATCATGGTGTGTCCTGTGCCCTCTATTGGCTTGCGGATTCTGTACGAAACAGGGATATTGGCTCATGTATTTCCTGCCCTTACTTCCTTGGCGGGTGTAGAAAACATGGAAGGCCATAAGCACAAAGACAACTTTTTTCATACCCTGCAGGTCTTAGACAACCTTGCTGAATCGCTCGCTGGGCGTCCTGCGGAAGAAACCCGTTGGCTTCGCTGGGCGGCATTATTACACGATATCGGGAAGCCGAAAAGTAAACGGTATGTACAAGGCATTGGCTGGACGTTTCACGGCCACGAAGACCGTGGCGGGCGGATGGTCCCGGGTATTTTCAAACAACTGCGTTTACCCGTGGACGATCGGATGCGTTATGTGCAAAAATTAGTCTCGCTACATCATCGTCCGGTGGCTTTGGTGGATGAAGTGGTGACCGATTCGGCGGTGCGGCGTCTCTTATTTGATGCAGGGGAGGACCTTGAAGACTTGATGGCACTTGTTAGGGCAGACATTACCACCAAAAATCCGCAACGTGTAGTGCGTTATTTGGCCCATTTTGATTTGGTGGAAGAAAAAATGCGCATTGTTGAGGAGAAAGACCGCCTTCGTCATTTTCAACCGCCCGTAAAGGGCAATGAAATTATGGCGGTTCTGGGACTAAAACCAGGCAAAGAAGTAGGGATCATCAAAAAGGCCATAGAAGAGGCTATTCTCGAAGGACGGATTCCGAATGAGCATGAAGCCGCTTTTGCGTATATGCTGACTGTAAAAGATGAACTTTTAAAAACGGTAACCTAATCTTCCATGCAAGGTATCGAAAAACGAAAAAAACAAGCCCAAACGCTCCGTACTTTTCGGACGATTCATCGGATAACTGGTATTTTTCTCTTTGTTTTTTTTATGGTGATTGCCGTCTCTGGCTTGTTGCTGGGGTGGAAAAAGAACAGTAATGGATGGTTACTGGCGCCTACCCAAAAAGGAACCACAACGGAGTTGCGGGAATGGAAACCTTTACATGAATTGCAGGCCGTGGCAAATCGGACCTTACACGAAAAAGTTTCGCCCGAACTTTCTACACAGTTAGACCGAATTGACGTCCGACAAGACAAGGGAAGCGTCAAATTTGTCTTTGCAGATCATTATTGGGGCATTCAATTAGACGGGGCAACCGGAAAAGTGCTGCTCATTGAACGCAGAAATGCCGACTTGGTAGAGCACATTCATGACGCCTCTATATTGGATCGTTATTTAGAGACCCAAGGTGGGATTATTAAACTTTTGTACACCAGTATCATGGGCTTGGCCTTGTTGGTATTTAGTATCACTGGTTTTTGGCTCTGGTACGGTCCGCGTCAGATGCAACGAAAGCGTACTTTGCAAAAACATAAAACATAGAACAGCACTCCATATGCCTTGTACCCAAAGGAGGGACATGGCAGAAGGTAAACGAGAAAAGGTTTTTTATACCCTCCGAAGTTGGGGATAAAAAAATCCGCCAGAATATTCCAACGGATAGGGATTCAGTCGTGGGCGACGGGTTTATTGAGGCGTTGACGTCTGCGAGACTTTGGCAGAATTACTATTACCAAGCGCGGCCTCTGAACGGGCGTCTGGTAACATTTCAGGGGCGAATAAAGCCGCCCTATCATGCATATCCTGCTTCATCTTGATCGTTTTTCTTCGTTCAATAAAGTATTTCAAGGCCCGATATACATATACCAAAGAACCTGTCATCGAAAGCAAGACAAAACTTGTGACGACCACATTGTGGTAACGGGTGTAATCCGGATTAGGACCCACAAACATCGCAATTGGAAAAAACAAGTCTGCCAACCCGTGCGAAAGTTGGTGATACAAATTGGTCAGCATTGGGAGGGGGGATGTCGTAAAAATGCGCAAATCCACCACATGGTCGAACCACTCTGATCCGAAAAAAAGAAACAAGACCGGAAACAAGAGCCCCCAGACTGCAATTCGGATGCGTAAGATAACCCGTTTGGTCATGCGGTCTTCCAACTCTGGTGCATTTTTATTGGTGGCATCGGTAAGCATGACCGTCATTTGCCTCCACTGAATCATTAGCTCCATTACGCGGAAGTATAGCCAAAGGATACCGATCAGAATGCCTATGAGGAGCATGGCCCAAGTTCCGATGGTGATAATGCCCGTAAAAATGACAGGTGTAATAGCCGTTATTCCAATGGTAGCCCATAAAGCGGGCCGCTTCGTGGAACGAATCCACTCCTGAAAAGATTTTCCGGTTAAGGTAGCAAGCAATTCTGAGAGGCCATACCCCCCAAGAAAAGTAAAGGCCAGCAGGGTTCTGGAGACCAACTCCGAATCGTCGAATAATTTTCCAGCGCCTTCTTTGGCAAAAGAGGTTCCAAGGCCAAAAAACAACAGTAGGGCGCTCAAAACCGTCCAAAAAATCAAGGGAAGCAAGACATAAGAGATTTTGGTCACTTCTTTATAGATTTTCGGAATGTACCACTGAACAGGGGCGGCTTCATTGTTTTTGGTCGTGGCCTGATTCGCCTCCGCTTGCTGATCGAAGGCCATCATGTCCAGCATGGTTTTCCGGAAATTCTGTTTTTTGCGTGGTTTGGGGTCGGTAATGGGCTTGTCATCTATGGTAACATGCAAGATATGCCGGAACAACTCGGCATCTGTCCAATAATCTACATGGGCCTTTCCGGGAACTGGATACCGGACAAATACTTTGTCTTCGACAGTTTCGAACAAATGTCTGATTACGGGTTTTTTTTCCAAAAAGTCTAAGTTATGGCCTACGGGGTCTTGCTCGTCACAATAATTAAAGTGTCTAATTTTTTGAACCTGTGACGCACGTTCGGACCAGACCAAGCCCTTCCATTTCGGATGATTGAGGTTGTCTAGGTGGTGGTAATTTTCTGGCCACAGCATCAGAAACTTATCTATAGGGGAGCCTAAGGTTACATAATTTTTGACGAAAGGGAACCAAGACGCTTCGGTTGCGGCTCCGTCAACCAAGGCATCCAACGACATGACGGTGCCAAGGCTGTGTGCAATTACGTGGTAAACAGGTTTACGGGGTTCACCACCCATAAGTTTGCGTTCCATTTCCGTCATATCATGCGCACGGTGTACCTCGCTCATTTTGGCGTGAAAACGCTTGATTGCATCTTCTCGGCAGGTCATGTATTCGGCATAAAGCTGAACATCACCTAAAAACTTATCAAAAATAAGTTCGGATAAAAACCGGAACCGAAGCGAAAGTACCTGCTGTATGGGAATCAAGGTTTTACGCAGGTTATCTAAGAGCACCTTCAGTTGAATCTCTACATTGGCTTGGTAAAGGCCAGAATGAGACACTTTGTCGCGCCGTTGCGCATTCCAACGTTGTTCCACGCGGTTGATTAAGGCCCGTGTCCACAGGTTAACGGGTTCGGCGGCTTTTGGAAAAAGTTGGGTGGTGACATCGCCCCAGAAAAGATCCACGAACCGGATATTGGTGCCACAGTCGGAAGGTTCTCCTAAAAAAGTTGCTGTGGGGGTTCCTGAAGCAGGGGCACAGACGTCTTGATCATTGGATGTGGTTTTGATGGGAATGCCTTTGAATTCTACCCATTTTTGACGCCCACCAGAGGGGAGCATCCGCCCCAGTGAAATGGTGTTTTCTTTAATCCCCAACTTAAGATCAAGGTTGGGGTACATTTCCTTTGCCCGAATCTCGGCCATGCGATTGATGACGGGCAGAACAGTGGCTCCTTCGCGTGGTTCGCCCATGCCATGCACGACGACCAAATAGTGTACCTGCGAAGGGTCGGAAAGGGAATTGGTTTCCATGAAGCGCGTGTTTTTGCCCCAACCTACATAAGTGGCGATGACGGGCGTTTGATAAACAACCATAACCGGAAAAGCTCCCTTTCTTTTCCGTTGGGTGGTGGGTCTATGGTTCTATATTATAGTATAGACTAAAAATCGCGCCAAAAAATAACTTCAAAAAAAAATAGATATTTTTGAGGCCTTGGATAGCCTTTTTATTGCCGACTTGGTCAAAGAATTGAGATAAAAGCATTTTCTCCCCGTTTCACCGTTCCGTCTTCGGCCAAAGTCCCCAAGGTTACTATTTCGATAGCTCCGGCCTTGTCAGGATCATACGGCGTCTGGACTTTAACATAGTTATCGGTGAAGCCAAACATAAGTCCGCCTTTTTCTTCGTCCTCCCAAAGCACTGGACGTGTGGTTCCCGTATTTGCCTGATGAAAGGCCAATCGCTTCTTGGCGGATAAAATACGCAACATTTTGCTTCTGCGTTCGCGTTCTTTTGCAGGTACTGGTGTTCCCATGCGCGTCAACTGTTCCACGGCAGTCGTGTTGGGTCGTTCCGAATAGGTAAATACATGGAAATACGAGACGGGCAACTCGTGCAGGAACTGGTAGGTCTGCTCGAAATGGGTCTCGGTCTCTGCCGGAAATCCCACAATGACATCCACTCCGATACAGGCATCGGGCATGAGGTGATGGATACGCTGCACACGCTCTGCATACAGTTCGCGGCGGTATCGTCGGCGCATTTTCCCCAAAACCTCGTTGTCGCCACTTTGTAGCGGGATATGGAAGTGGGGCTGAAATTTGTTAGACTCGGCAACAAACCGCAGGATGTCGTCCGTGAGCAAATTGGGTTCGATAGAGGAGATACGGAAGCGTTCCACTCCTTCGAGTTGGTCTAACTCGTACAGTAAAGCGAGTAGGTCGGTTCCATGTTCTTGTCCGTACAACCCAATATTGATACCAGAAAGGACAATTTCCTTATATCCTTTTTCAATGACTTCGCGGGCGGAACGGAGCGTTTCGGGGATTGGTGCCGATCGGCTCTTTCCACGTGCTTGTGGGATGGTGCAAAAAGAACAAGTATAGTCACATCCGTCTTGTACCTTCAGGAAAGCGCGGGTACGTTCACCGGAAGAGTATGACGGCCCAAAGGCCACGACATCATCTATACAAGAGACTGCCACTTGTGTTTGTGGCTGCTTCTCGAAGGTTTTAAGGAGGGAGAAAATTTGGAATTTTTCCTGTGCGCCGAGCACCACATCCACTCCGGGAATTTGGGCAATTTCTTCTGGTCTGAGTTGTGCATAACAACCCGTAACAATCACAAAAGTGTCGGGATTGGCGCGTAGTGCCCGACGAATGGCATTACGGCACTTGGCCTCGGCCTGCTCGGTGACGGTACAGGTGTTGATCACCGTTACGTCGGCGGCTGTTTCGAAGGGCACGGTCTTGTAGCCTTGCGCCTTAAAGTCGCGGGCAATGGTGCTGGTTTCGGCATAATTCAGTTTGCAGCCAAGGGTGTGAAACGAGACACGAGACATTCCGGTACCTTCTTTCATTCGTTGGTTTTAGGTTCGCATTGACGAAAATATGGCATCAGGCTACGTAACAAAATCATCTATTGAAAGCAGCCTATGAACAAAGGAAGTAAACATGGTTACGCTGTCAGGAATAGGGCCCTTCTGTGTGTAATACTAGAAGATACGATAAAATAGGGCTTGTTGCGTCGTCAATGGGAGAGGATAACATAAAAGCCCCCGCCAACAAGGAACGGGGGCCAAAGCGTTGAAGATATCCGTACTTATGCAATGCTTACGGATTCGTCTAAGAAGACATCTTGAATGGCATTCAGTATCCCGACCCCCTCATTCATGGGGCGTTGGAAGGCTTTTCTGCCGGAAATAAGTCCCATTCCGCCAGCACGTTTGTTAACAACAGCGGTAATAACGGCCTCTTGCAAGTCATTGGAGCCAGAGCCGCCGCCGGAGTTGATGAGGCCGATGCGGCCCATGTAGCCATTGGCCACCTGATAGCGCGTCAAGTCAATCGGATGATCGCTTGCAAGCTCGGTGTACATCCGCTCGTCTAATTTGCCATAGCTGGAGTTGCCAGAATTGAGGGCTTTAAAACCACCATTACAGTCTGGTTGTTTTTGCTTAACAATATCGGCCTCAATGGTTGCGCCAAGGTGGTTGGCTTGGCCCGTCAGGTCGGCGCCTGTTTCGTAGTTTACGCCATTTACTTTAAAGGCGTTGTTGCGGGTATAACACCACAAGACGGTAGCCATGCCCAGTTCATGCGCATAGGCAAAGGCTTCAGAGACTTCCATTAACTGACGTGTGGATTGGTCTGATCCAAAATAGACCGTTGCGCCAATCGAAACACAGCCCATGTCCCATGCATTCTTGACCTGCGCAAACATTACTTGGTCAAATTTATTGGGATAGGTCAATAATTCGTTGTGGTTGATTTTGAGCATCATCGGGATTTTATGCGCGTATTTTCGTGCTACCGAGCCAAGACCGCCATAGGTGGAGCATACGGCATTACAACCGCCTTCGATGGCCAATTTAACGATGTTTTCGGGATCAAAGTAGATCGGGTTTTTGGCAAAAGAAGCACCTGCGGAGTGCTCAATTCCCTGATCTACGGGCAAAATGGACAGATAGCCCGTATTGGCAAGCCGACCTGTTCCGAACATGGCTTGAATGGAGCGCAGTACTTGGGGTGTCCGGTCACTAATGCCAAAAACGCGGTCAACAAAATCGCTGCCTGGCAAATGGAGTTGTTCTTTACTAATTTTCGGGGCATTAAATCCCAAATAATATTCGGCTTTATCTGCCAGAATAGATTCCGTATTTGCAGGGACTAAACTCATGGATGGTTCATTCTGGTGAATTGGAAAATGGTAACGGATAAAGCTAATTAAAAAGCGAAGCGATTGGGGGTTTATCAAAACGAATTAAACGGGAAGAAAAGCGATTCCGGTTGAAACGACAGTGTCGGGCGACAAACGGAGCAACCTTACGGCGCCCTGGTCGTTCCATTCTTTTATTTCCTTAATCCTCAGATTCTTTCCTAAATGAAAGGCAAAACAATTTTAGTTACGGGCGCTTCGGCGGGCATCGGCGCCGAGTCTGTTAAACAACTGGCGGCGATGGGTGCACAAGTGGTACTGGTTGGACGGAACGAGGCCAAGTGCCAGAGGGTGGTCTCGGAAGTGAGGCAGGCCACGGGAAATGAGGCACTCCATTATTTGCTGGCAGATTTGTCCTCGATGACGGCCGTTCGGCAACTGGCGGATACCTATAAGTCGCGCTTCGACCGTTTGGATGTATTGCTGAATAATGCCGGTGCCATGTTCCTAAAGTATGAAGAAAGTCCGGATGGGGTGGAGCAAACGATTGCGCTGAATCACCTGAATTATTTCTTGTTGACACACGCGTTGTTGGACCTCCTGATGCAAACGCCAGGTGCGCGTGTGGTAAATGTGGCATCAGATGCGCACCGACCGGGCAAAATTAATTTGTCGGACTTGCAGATGAGGCAAGCATATAGCGGCTGGGGGCAGTATTGTAATAGCAAATTGATGAACATCATGTTTACCTATGCTGCTGCTCGTCGTTTAGAAAACAGCGGCGTTACCATCAACTGTTTGCATCCAGGATTTGTGGCCTCCGATTTTGGCGATAACAATGCATCGGGCGCTATGGGTAAACTTTTTGTTGGGGCGTGGCGGTTTGCCAAAAAACTATCCGCCATTTCGGTGGAAAAAGGAGCGGCCACACAAGTATATCTGGCCTCTTCGCCGGAGGTAGTTGGCATCTCTGGGCGCTATTTCAGCAACCGAAAAGCCGTAAAATCGTCTGCCCTCAGCTACGACGAAGTGCTCGGCGAGGCGCTCTGGTCCAAGACAGAAGTCCTTGCAGGGGTGGAATGGGCCTAAGCACTGGCTTAGAATTCCCTCCTCTCGAAATAGACGGGCATTCTGAAGCCGCCTATCCGACAGTTCTGTTCGGCAAATGTTGGGGCTTCCTTTAGCTGTTCCCGACAAGCCGCTTGCTCACGGTGAATTTCGTCTTTACGATAAGAAGTGGATGGAATAAGCGTAAACCAGATGGTTCCGGTCTCTGTTAATAGGATATTTTCGGAAGTGGTGATTTGGAGTAAGCCCACAGCCGTCTGGACGCGCAACCTGTTGCCTTCCACTTGTGCAGATTGTGTTGCATTTTTAAAAGGATGTAAAGAGAATTGGAATAATCCATAGGTTTCCAGACCCATCAAGGATAATATGTCATGATCTTTTGTATGGATTGTGTCCAAAGAACGATTGTTTATGGATTGCGTATGGCTTAAGAACATGGGTGGTGGTATTACTAGGTTTTCCAATTGGATTGTTGGACGAGAAAAGGTTAAGCCTGGCTTTGGTCTGGTTGCATATAAGGTTTCGTACCGATTGATGTTGCTTATTGAAAAGGTGTATTGATCCCCCTCGAAACTCGTAGCTGTACTCCTATATGATACATTTTTGTATTCGGGAGCTAGACCTAATAGTCTTTCTATTTCATAGCCTATGTCTTGTTTTCCATAAACCAAAATGGGTTTCCCTTGGGCTTTTACCAAAATATCAAATTGTGAGGTCAAGTGTAGAGGTGTATTGGACAGATTGAGTATGAGTTCTTTTCCTTTCACCGTTCCAATAGGTTTTGCATCGGCAAAAGGTTGTAACGAAAAGGTGACCAAGCCTATATCAACCAAGTAGATTACCCCAATTTTTTCTACATTAAACGTTGTTGGGTGGTCGCATACTTGCTTTTTATCTACCCAGCAGGTTAAGTTGGTAAAAACCATAACTGAAGCATAAGGGTCTGGGGGCAAAAAGGTGCTTTTTGCTTTTTGAAGGGAGATGGGCGCTTCAGTTGGATCACCAAAGAAACCAATCAAACCAGCTAATATGATGAGGCTTGTGATGGTTAGCAGCAGGATGGTGTTTCGTTTTTCACGTGGAGAATACGCCCGGTTGGTTGCCAAGTTTTGAAGGCGGGTTTTGAGGTTTTGAGCCGGAGAGAAGGCATAAATGGCAAGCGAGGGGCATCTCATGGAGTATTGGGCTTAGGATGTGATGAATAAGGGGTCTTGGGTTGTGGCGAGTTTGTACAGGTTCGAGGCATAGGCATAAGACGAAACATCTGGGTGGCGTACCACTTCTTCGTCACGAATCAGTTCGCGCTCTGCTTCTAATTGGAGGATAAGGTAGCGCATCATCGGATTAATGGCGAATACGGCATCCAATCCGCGCAAGAGGTATTGTTGTAGAAAGTCGTGATGTCGGATGTGACACAATTCATGCAGGATGGCCAATCGTCGGGCCTCTTCATCGGTGATCAACGTGGTCGGAAGCACAATGTAGGCTTCTGGCCATCCAAAAGTCAGGGGTGTTTCTATGGACTTGGTGTGGGTAAGTACGATGTTTTGAGGGAGTTCCAAAGAATGTATGACGGCCTTTTCTATGTCGGGAGGAAGGTGAAATACTTCTTCCTTGAAACGAGATAAGGCATAATGCTCTCTAAATAGCTGTACAAATCGCATTAAACCAAAAATGACGGCAAAAGCGGTTAGGCACAATATGCCCCAATCCAGTACCAAACGCCAGGAGAAATTGATCGGAGGATTTTGAATATCTGGTTGGGGGATAGACGGTGGTACAGGATTGGGTAGAAAAGGTGCGGGCAAAGTGGGCGCTATGTTCGCAGGAGGCGATGTGGCCTCTATCTTATTTGCTAGATCATTTTTAGAAAACGGAGAAGGGATCCAGGCGACAGCAAGCAGGCCAATCGGTAACAGCAGAATGAGGACGCGCAAAACATGGTAGCGAAAGACCGGATGGCGGGTTCCATGCTTCTGGACAAAGAACCATAAGCTCCATGCCGCAAATGTCCAGGCCAGCATGGGCATCCAAAGTTTATACAGCAATGTTATTACTAAGTCGGCATTCATCTGAAGGGCCTCCGTCATGATTCGTTTTTGCGGATTTGGGCGAGGAGAGATTCTATTTCAGCCCGATCCGCTTCTGAAAAGGTTTCTTGTTTAAAAAGGGTTTGCGCCAAGGCCAAGGGCGAACCATTAAATATCTTTTCCACCACCTCAGAGACCATGGCGTCTTTAAAGGTGTCTGGTTCTATATTCGCATGGTAAACATAAGCTTGGCCACGAGTCGTATAGGATAAGTAGCCTTTTTCAGTAAGCCGTTTCATCAGCGTCATAATGGTGGTATAAGCAACTTCTCGTTGACTTCGGATGCGCTCATGAACTTGGCTTACGGTAGCCTCGCCCAATTGCCATATGGCTTGGAGTACCTCCCACTCGGCCTCGCCTAAAGATTGAAGAATACGTCTTTTCATGTTGTTACTACGTTTGTAGTTTTAAAATACTACACTTGTAGGAGAGATGCAAGTATAGAATGCAAAAAAGTTTCTTGCTCATCTAAAAGGATGGAATAGTTGGGCCTAAGCGGGAAGTGGTGCAACCTTTTGGCAAGAATAAGGTACTGGGTGCAAACAAGAAAAAAATGATGGACCGCAGAGCTTTTATGCGCAAAACAATAAAAGGACTTGCCGGAGTTCTTGGACTGGGTGGTTTTGCTGCTTGGGTGGCAGATCTCACTTTTTCTGCTCCGGGTTATATCGGCCCCAAGAGTGATCATTTTGATGGCACGCACTTCCAGAATCTGGGCGATGTGCCTCAGAAAGGGCTTTGGGATGTGCTAAAGTGGCGTATAAACCGCGAAAATGTGGGGTACTGGCCTGCTTATTCAGAACAGCCCTCTGGGGAGAAACCCCCAAACCGTATAGGCAACGGGCTACGGATTACCTTCATCAATCATGCCACGATGCTGATACAATGGGAGGGCCTCAATATCCTGACAGATCCGGTGTATGCCCGACGGGTAAGTCCTATTTCTTGGTTGGGGCCGGAGCGGGTGCGTCCACCGGGGATTCGCTTTGAGGACTTGCCCCCAATAGACCTAGTACTCCTGACCCATAATCATTACGACCATTGCGATCCTAAGACCTTAGGGCGGCTGCAAAATCGTTTTGGCTGTAAAATTGTGACGACATTGGGCAATGCTGCATTTTTGGCGTCCCAAAATATTCGGAAGGTACAGGAAATGGATTGGTGGGATACGCAAAACTTGTCTAATGTGATGCATCTAACATGTGTGCCCGCACAACATTTTTCCGGACGCGGGCTTTCTGATCGTAATAAAACGCTTTGGGCCGGTTTTGTGTTAACGGTTCAAGAAAAACGGCTCTATTTTGCGGGCGATACGGGATATGGTCCCTTTGTGCAGCAGATTCAAAAACAGTTTCCAGAGGGCTTTGATGTGGGCATCCTCCCCATCGGGGCGTATCGTCCGGAGTGGTTTATGTCGCCAGTCCATGTCTCCCCGGCCCAAGCGGTCCAAATGCACTGCGAATTGGGCATAAAAACCTCCATCCCCATGCACTACGGAACGTTCGAGATGGCTGATGAGGGATTGGATGATCCACTTTTGGCACTGAGCGCCGCGATCGAGGCACAAGACTTAGGGCCGCAGGGCTTCCGCATCCTCAAGGAAGGAGAGGCTGTCTTGTTCATACCGTAAAGAACCCATGTCTCGCGCCGAATGGAGCAAGGCAGTGGTATCATTGAAGCAATTCCACAAACTTTCGCATGAAATGCCGATCTGCTTCATGTTTCTTTCCGGCGCTGTGGCTTAGTTTCCTCTATTCAACAATTTCAACCATAGCGAACATCAATAAAATCACAACCCTATAAGCCCAAAACTGTATGAGTATCCTTGTAGATCGGAATACCCGCCTTGTGGTTCAAGGTTTCACCGGAAAGGAAGGCACGTTTCATGCCGAGCAGATGATTGAGTATGGAACAAACGTCATTGGGGGCGTAACGCCCGGCAAAGGCGGCACCAAACACTTAGATCGCCCAGTGTTTGATACGGTGCAAAAAGCCGTAGAAGCCGAAGACGCCAATACGTCCATCATATTTGTCCCGCCTGCATTTGCCGCAGATGCCATTCTGGAAGCCTTTGATGCGGGCATTAAATTGGTGATTTGTATCACCGAAGGGATTCCGGTCAAGGACATGTTGCCCGTTTATCATTACGGTGCAAAAGTTGGGGCGCGGTTTGTAGGGCCGAATTGTCCAGGCGTTCTTACGCCTAATCAAGCAAAAGTAGGGATTATGCCGGGTATGATCTTTACGCCCGGATCGGTTGGGGTGGTTTCGCGCTCTGGGACGCTTACCTACGAAGCTGTTGACCAACTCACTCGTCGCGGCTTGGGGCAATCTACCGCAGTTGGTATTGGAGGGGATCCTATTATTGGAACCCGCTTCCGTGATGCACTTGAATTGTTTGAGGCCGATGGCGAGACCGAGGCGGTGGTGATGATCGGGGAAATTGGTGGAACCGCAGAGGAAGAAGCAGCCGATTTCATCAAGACGATGACCAAGCCTGTGTTTGCATTTATCGCCGGAAAAACAGCTCCTCCAGGACGCCGAATGGGTCATGCAGGGGCCATTATATCGGGTGGAAAAGGTACCGCCGACGAAAAGTTTGCTATTTTGAAAGCGGCGGGTGCTACGATTGTGGAAAATCCGGCACTCATTGGAGAGACCGTGGCCGCTGCACTAAAGGTTTAATTGTTTTTAGGGCGTATCGGATTCGATGCGCCCCCTTTTTTTATTGCCTATCATGGAAAAACCTCTGGAATTTGCTCCGCAACCGGAAAAATGGGTTGCCAAACGCGACGCACATCTGGAGGTACAGTTTGTGAAAAGCGCTTCCGGTTGGAACGACTTGCCCGAAGATGGCCTTGCCGAATTTGCCTTCATGGGGCGCTCCAATGTCGGAAAAAGTTCGCTGATCAACATGCTGCTGGGACGCCGAGGGCTTGCCCATACCAGTGGTACGCCCGGCAAAACGCAAACCCTCAATTATTATATGGTCAACCAATCCTATTACTTGGTGGACCTACCAGGGTTTGGTTATGCACGGACCTCCAAAACCAATCGCCTGTCTTGGGGGAAGCTCATCACCCGATATTTGAACCAGCGGGAAAACCTGCAAACGGTCTTTCATCTAATAGACAGCCGCCACCCACCTACCGACTTGGATCAGGAGGTGATGGAGTTTATGAAGGGGTTGCCTGTATTATATGTGGTGGTGCTAACAAAAATGGATAAACTCAACCAAAAAGAGCGGCACGCAACACGGCGCGAAATAGACCGGGTGTTGGTGGAAAAAGCCTTGGAGGTTCAAATTATTGAAAGCTCGTCTGTAAAGAAAATAGGACGAGAAGCAATCCTGAACTTATGTATTTAGGGCGATAGCAAAAAATGTATAACGATAATAAGCCAATTTCATGAAACAAAAAGTGATTATCACCGATGCCGTGGACCAAGCATGTGCCACGATGTTGGAAGCAAAAGGGATTCAGGCCGACGTCCGGCTTAAACTTCCAAAAGAGGAACTGAAAGCCATTTTGCCAGAATACGAAGGTTGGATCATCCGGAGTGGAACCAAGATTACGGCAGAGTTGATCGAAGCCGCCACCAACCTGAAGGTGATTGGCCGTGCCGGAGTGGGCGTGGATAATGTGGACTTGGACGCGGCTACCCGACGGGGTGTGCTGGTGATGAACTCGCCGGATGGAAATACCCTCTCTACGGCCGAACATACTTGTGCCATGATGCAATCATTGGCACGACACTTACCACAAGCCCATGCCTCCTTAAAATCCGGCGCTTGGGAGCGGAATAAGTTTAATGGAACCGAGATTTTTGGCAAAACACTTGGTGTAATCGGAGCCGGAAAAATTGGCAGGGCCGTGGCAGAGCGAATGCGGGGGTTTGGCATGAATGTGTTGGCGTATGACCCTATGTTGAATTATGCGGTTGCCGAACGCTTGGGCATTGCTTTGGTTTCTTTAAACGAATTATATGCCCAAAGCGACATCATTACGGTACATACGCCATTGACCGAGGAAACCAATGGTTTATTGAACCGAGAAACATTTGCCAAGTGTAAAAAAGGCGTTCTGGTGGTGAATTGTGCAAGAGGCGAAATCATCAATGAAGCAGACCTTCTTGCGGCCTTGGAGTCGGGTCAGGTGGGTGGAGCGGCCTTAGATGTGTATTCCACAGAGCCGCCAAGCCCCCATTTGCGCCCATTAATTGAACATCCGAATGTGGTCGCAACCCCTCATATTGCCGCCTCTACCAAAGAAGCCCAATTTAAAGTGGCGGAAGAAGTCACTGCTGAATTGATTGAAGCGCTACAAGGGCGCTCCGTCCGGACGTCGGTGAACTCCTTTGCTATTCGTATGGCTGCCCGCAGCGAAGTTCAGTCTTTCCTGAAACTGGCAGAAAAACTGGGTCAGGTGACCGGACAACTGATGGATGGTTCGCTCCAAAAAGTGGTGGTTCGCTGTATGGGGGACGTCCCCAAACGATATTCCGAATTGCTCTCGTTGGCTGTAATGCGTGGCATTTTATCGAAATGGCATAGCTACGTGAACTACATTAATGCTTCGGTGATTGCCCACGAAATGGGGGTGGTGTTCGAAGAACAGCGGAGTGACGATGCCGGAAACTTTACGGAATTGCTCGAAATTACCTTCCATACGTCTTCGGGCATACGTAAACTGGCAGGAACGGTTTTTGTCGGGGAAGATCCGCGAATGGTTCAAATAGACGGGTTCCCGCTCGAAGTGAAGCCAGAGGGCCATATTTTATTTTATACCAATGTGGACCGTCCCGGTATGGTTGCTGCCGTTGGGCGTATTTTGGCAGAAAACCAAATCAATATTGCCACTTTTACCCTTGGACGTTCGGGGAAAGGGGGGGAAGCCATCACGGCAGTATGTGTGGACGATACCATAACAGAAGTGGTAAAAACACAAATTGAGGCCATAGATGGCGTTCGAAATGTTAAAGTAGTCTATGTGCCATAAGGAACGCGCCACCAAACAACAGAAAAGGTTGTCCGTTATTCGGACAACCTTTTCTGTTGGCGTTGACTGAATCGGATGGGCTTTCTGTCTGTGTTTCTTTGGATAAGGCCGATTTTTTTATCCAGATAACGCTTTCAGTCAAAAAATATTTAAGAATTGCACCCAGAGAGGGAGACCATATGGCGATGAGTAGAAATTAATAAATTAAAATATTTAAGTTTAAATAGTGTGATATAGATATGTTTTTGCATTGTAGAAATTCAAAATAGTCAAGCGATTTGTTAAGTAAAAACAAGCTGTTAGCGCTTTCAGCCTTTAATAAGTTGCGGGGACGTAAAATTGACTTGATTTTGAAAGGGAATTTGTTTTTCTTGACATTAATCTTATTGGGTTGCTATATTTGAGTTCGGTAAAAGCCGTCGTATATTGAGGTGTCATGAACCCCACCATTGATCTAAAAACAAAAGTAGTATATGGTAAATGGTTACTGCTGCTCAACATACGTTCCGACCCAAACAGCACACGCTGCCCATAAACATGAAACCAACCGCCGTCTCGTGGCCCGGGATTAGCCCTCCCTGCTCCAAGACGGTTTTTTATCAGCCAACCCTGAAGTGAAACTCACTTTAGCATTCAGCCAAACAAACAACAACCCAAATCATTACCAAACAACCCATTACGGAGGAGGTAGCATATGTCTCGCAAATGGAGTACACTAGTGCTAACACTGCTTTGCCTTCCTTTCCTGGCGTTGGCACAAAACACGGGTAAGATTTCCGGGCGCGTCACCGACGCTGCTGCGGGAACCGGAATCCCGGGTGCCACTGTACAGGTGGAGGGCACTCAGTTGGGAGCGGTAAGCGACGTAAACGGAAACTACTTTATCATTGGGGTACCTGTCGGTTCCTACAATGTGAGAGCATCGTTCGTCGGTTACAAAAACAAAAGTGAATTGGGCGTACGGATTAGTTCCGGACGTACCACTGAACTGAATTTTGCTCTGGTAGAGGAAAATTCAACCGTCACATCCGTTGAAATCGTTTATGAAAAACCATTGATCGCGAAGGATGCCGTTGGGGCAGAAAAAACGATTAGTGGTGAAGACATCCAGAACCTTCCGGTTCGTGGTGTAAACGGTGCCCTCGGCATTCAGGCGGGTATTTCCACAACCGACCGTGGTGGCTCGAATGCCCGCGGTGGTCGGAGTGGTGAAATTGTTTATTTCGTGGATGGTATCCGAACAGGTGATCTGGCCATTCCGCAAGGCGCTATTTCCGAACAGGAAATGATGGTGGGCAATATCTCGGCCCGCTACGGAGATGCCATGTCGGGTGTGGTAAACATCACCACCAAATCTGGCGCCACAAAGTTCTTTGGAACCGTGGAAGGCGTATCTTCCGAGTTCTTAGATCCTTATGGCTATAACTTAGCAGAGGCTTCTTTGGGTGGCCCCCTTGTGAAAGGCAAACTGAGTTTCTTTGCTTCAGGATCCTACACCAACCAATTGGATACCAACCCTTCATGGAAAAAATTCCCGGCTATTCCTGAAGCATTGGTTGCCGAGTGGCAAAACAGCCCACAAGTACTCGCCGTGGTGAATAGTGCAGGTGTTAAATCGTATGTGGACCTACCAGGCGATTTGCCCGACGGCACCCGCATCAAGGTGGATGCAGCAACCCACTTGCCTGTATATGACGGAACCAACTTGATATTTATTGATAAAGCGGGCAACGAAGTCCGTAAAGTAGATATTGGCGCCGACAATAAATTGAACTTAGTTGGGGGAACCGTTGTTGAAATGTGGCGCAAAGGGGAAGTCCTTCCGATTGATCAGTACGAAAAGCGTGCTGCCAGCCGCGACAACTTTGAACGACTAAACCTGCGTGGGAACTTTACTTTTGACGTGACCAAAGCCGTTCGGCTTCGTGTAGGTGGTTCCCAAACTGCCAGCAATACTGGTGGCGGTGGAACAGCGATTTCCAACTACAACTTCTTTACGAAAAACGAGAGCAGCAACCGTCAAGGATTTGCTACCCTTACGCACCGCCTCTCCAACAATACCTTCTATCAATTGCAGTTTGACTATGTAGATGCCAACAGCGTCACCTACAACCCAAACTTCAGCAATAAAGTAGAGGATGCGTTGTTCTACGGTGATATTGATAATGCTGCAAACGCCATGAATGCCAAGTATCGTTCGAGCGTTTCCACGCTTACAAGCGGAGCCTTGACCGATATCGCATTTAATCAAATTGCCAAGGATGGTGTTTTTGCGAGTATTGGCGTAAATGGTTTTTATAGCATGCCGGGTGCATTCTTGCCGAACTATGCCAAGAGCCGTACCCAAAAAACGCACTTCTCGGCTGAAGCCACCACACAGTTGGGTATCCACCAGATTCAGTTTGGTGCCGAGTATGAACAACAAACCCAACGTTCGTATAGCGTAGCGCCCGGTTCTTTGGCCCGCTTGTATGATGATGGCAACGTAGAAGTAACCCTTAAAGACCAAGGTAAAGTTGCCACTTGGAACGATTTGGTCTTTGGCGCCTTAGACAAGAACATCGCCTACTTTGGGTATAACTACCTTGGTACAGAAGAAACCGACTCCGAAGACATTGCCAACTTGGTGGCCATTTCCAAAGATTCCAAATTGGACAAGAGCTATGCCAATACCGCACCTTATCGTCCGATCTTCTTTGGTGGTTTCATCCAAGACAAAATTGAATACAAAGACTTGGTGTTGAACCTCGGTCTCCGTGCCGATATTTTTGACAACAATGCGCTTGTTCTGAAAGATCCGTATGCGTTGGTGGAAATCATCCGCGCCAACGAAGTGGCGAATCGTCCTTCTAACATTGGTGAAGACTTTGGTGTCTTATACAAAGACGGCGACAGCAAACAAGCCATTGTGGGTTATCGCAGTATTGATGGTGACTTCTTTACGGCCAATGGTGAAGCCACAACATTCGTGCAACTCCGTAATGATTTTGGTGCTAAGCACGTTTCTAAGTCGGAAGACATGACTCCGGGTGCGTTTAAAGACTACAAACCTCGCTTGAACCTGATGCCGCGTATTGGGATGAGTTTCCCTGTAACCGACCAAGCGTTGTTCTTCGCCAGCTATGGTGTCACCTCGCAACGTCCAGGTTCTAACTATCTTTCTACGTATGGCTACTTGCGTCTCCAACGGGAAAACTCAGGAAGTTTGGCCAGCAACACCGACCTTGCACCGCCGCGTACCATCGAGTACTCGCTTGGTTTCCGTCAACGTTTGGGTGAGAAAATGGCCGCAACGCTAACCGGGTTCATCCGTCAGCAAAAAGGCCAAGTGGGCAACCGTAAGCTGATCTTCACCTACCCATGGTCGGCCAATGACCAACGTCAAAACGTGGACTTTGCTTCCATCAAAGGGATCGAAGCCGAGGTAGAACTCCGCCGGATGAAGGGCTTCCAAATGAACGTGAATTATACGCTTTCCTTTGCAGAAGGAACGGGATCGGATCCTGCAACTTTCGGTAATATTTCTTGGTTAGGTGGAGAAGACCCATTCTATCCGAACTTCCTTAGCCGGATGAACTTTGACAACCGTCATGCCGTAAACGTTTCCTTAGACTATCGTCTGGGTAAAGGGGAAGGCCCTGAAATCGCAGGGATGAACCTCCTCGAAAACTTTGGGGTAAACGTACTGGGTGTATTTAAAACCGGACGTCCTTACACCATGCGTACCCGTGCAGTAGATGCCATCTCTCCGGGGCCGGAAGTAGCGGGCTTCTTGGTAGGCGGTATTAATAACGGAGAAATGCCACCAACGAGCCGTGTTGACCTTAAGATTGATCGCCGTTTTAGCTTTGGTACGAGCAAAGCTGCAATGGTGGCCTATCTGGAAGTACAAAACCTCTTGAACCAAGAAAATATCTTTGGTGTGTATGCTGCAACTGGTTTGCCAGATTATGACGGATTCTTGATTGAGCCGGATGGGCTTGCCAAGTATCCAGTGGGTAGCCTCCGTCGCGACCAGTATTCCTTGATTGGCAACAACAACCGAGGTGGATACGGCTTGCCGCGCACCATGCGTCTCGGTTTACGCTTCACCTTCTAAGGATCCCTTTGCCATCTGGCCCTGCTTTATGGCAGGGCTTAGGATGGTATTAAACAACTTTTGAGGAGAATCAAAAATGCATTCTTACATCCATAAAGGTCTTTCCTTCTTGGCTATTGTTCTCTGCTTTGCCTTCTTTGCGCCCCGCGCCGAGGCCCAGACCGTAGGGAACTGTGTTAACGGGAAAGCCGAAAAATACTTAGACGTCAACAACGTTCGGGCGCGGATCCTGAACGTAGGGGGCTTGTTCTGGAATGGAGACCCCAACGTTTATACCGTTCCCAAAGGCGGTGCAGCCGAAGCCATCTTTGCTGGAGGGATCTGGCTGAGTGGGATCACCGAGGGAGACAATAAACTCCGTATGGCGGCCGCTACCTATGGAACCTGGGAATTCTGGCCTGGACCATTAGACGCAAATGGAAACCCGCCGGCAGATTGTTCTACCTATGACCGGATCTACAAAGTTTCACTCACCGACATTACAACGTTGAATGAAACAGGGGTGGCTACTTCCGACCTCGCCGAGTGGCCGTGGCAAATTGGTGCCCCTGTCAAAGATGGAGACGGCAATCCGAACAACTACGACATCACAAAAGGTGACCGTCCAGATATGATCGGGGACCAAATGATTTGGTGGGTGATGAACGATGTGGGCAACGCACACAAACGCACCAGTACCGACCCAATTGGCGTAGAAGTTCAAACCACTGCTTTTGCCTTTAACCAAGCTGGTGACTTGGGGAACATGACGTTCTACCGTACCAAGATTATCTATAAAGGGAAGTCTAACCTGACCGAAACGATGCTCTCGTTGTGGTCGGATGTGGACTTGGGCGACTCTTCGGACGATTACCTTGGGGTGGATACCACCCTAAGTTTGGGCTATGTGTATAATTCTGATGAAAATGATGGTGGTGATCATGGCTATGGTGCTGCCCCACCAGCCATAGGGTACGACTTCTTCCAAGGACCCTTGGTGAATGGGAAGCGCTTGGGTGTGACCTATTTCCATTACTTCCTGAACGGTAGCCCAGTATGCGGTGACCCAGCAGCCAGTAGCACGGAGTATCGCTATGCCCAAACGGGTCGTTGCCGAGACGGACGCCGTTTGTCGGCTACGGGGGATGGTTCGAGTGGTAACCCACCATATAGCAACTTTGCGTTTACGGGCGATCCTGTAACGGGTAGGGGTTGGTCGGAAATGAACAACAACGGTGCAGGTGGTCGTTCGCCGAACGGTGACCGCCGCTTTGTGATGTCCACCGGACCTTGGACGATGAAGCCGGGTGAAGTACAAGAAATTGTATATGGCATTGTGTGGGCACGGGCTAAAACGGCTTTAGGTTCTTTGGCTAAATTGCGCCTGGCAGATACCAAAGCACAAGACCTGTTCAACAACAACTTTGTGGCTCCCAACCCACCAGATGCACCTAATGTTACGGTTTCTGCCAATGACGGCCAGATCTTCCTGAATTGGTCTTGGCCTGCCAATAGTGATAACTATTTAGGCAGTTATAAGGAAACCAAGTATGCCTATGACCTCGAAGGTTATATCGTGAAGCAATATGCCACCGAGGTAGATCAAGAAGGAACCGTGATTGCGGTCTATGACAAAAACAATGGAATCCAACGGATTTATGATGTGGACGAAAACGATCCGCTGGCGTCTGCCTTGGTTGTAGCTGGTAGTGATTCTGGTCTCAAGACCTCCCATATTGTGGATGGTGTTATAAACTACCAAAACACCTATTTTGGTGTACAGGCCTATGCCTATAATCCGGCTGGGGTACCTAAAGTTCTTTTGGGTATTGAAAAGCGTGTTGAATTTGTACCCACCGATGCACAGGCATTAAATGGTGGTACCAAACTTCAGGCCAAAGCAGGAGATGTCGTAACCAGTACTTCAGTAGGTTCTTCGACAGATGGTTATGTAACCGCAACCGTAGTTGATCCATTGGCCATTACGGGTGACGAGTACCAAGTGAAGTTCTATAACCACACCATTGGTAGTGCTACCTATAAAACATATGACATCATCAATGTAACCAAAAACAATACGGTCGTTTTTGATGGTAAAAAGGCAGTCGCTACTTTGGGCACGAATGCACCAGAAAATGTGCCTGTCACAACCATTGATGGATTGCAGTTTACGGTGTATGGCGCTCCGAATGGCTTTAAGTCTTTCCAAGTGGTTGCCAATGCTGGTGGGCCTTTGGCTGTACCGGAAATGGGCGCTTTTGCCTTCAACGCATCAGGTTTCCCTTGTCTGGGACCTGCTGGCCAAGCAGATGGAACTTGTTCGCTATCGGGTACACGTGACCGTCCGGCAATCGCCGTTCAACAAAAAGCAACTGGCGCTGGTCTGGGATGGGGGATTCATACGGCAGACAACGGCAGTCGTGCTGCTTACTCTGCATTTACTGCTCGTACGACCCGTGATGGTGCCAGTTGGGGTAAAATTGTACCTTTTGACTTCGAGATTCGCTTTACGGCAGCTGGAGGAAAAGGCGTAGAATTTAACTCGAACAATACAGTCATGGATGTACCATTCGAAATTTGGAACATTGGTTCCGGTACACCTGCCAACACGGCAGACGACGTTCGAATGATTCCATCTATTTTGGAAAACGGACCAAACGGCTTGGCGGCTGGTATTGCAGGTCGTGTAGAAGACAAAATCTTCAATCTATCTGCAGCAGACCACACGATCTCTGGTGGTGCAGACGATCCCTATACCGACGCAATCTATTGGGTGAACCCTACCGATATGACACCGGGACAAGGTGGATATAATGCAACCATAGCAAACGCTGCTGCTGGTGGTGTTTGGAGTTCTGCTCGCGAAGTGATGGCGCGTATGGTCTTGGTAAACTGGAATGGTGGCACGGCAGCGCCTTATGCCCGCGAAATGCCAGAAGTAGGAACGGTATTCCGTATCAACTCTACCAAGCCAAACGTACCGGGTGTGGTGCATAAAATTGCCACGGCGGATAAAAAGACCCTCACTGGAGACGCTACTAACTTTAGCTTGGATCGTATTGGTATCACGCCGAACCCATACAAAGGTGCTTCTGCTTTTGAAACCTCAAACATCAAAGACGAAGTACGCTTTACGGACTTGCCGGATAATTGTACCATTCGTGTGTTTACCCTTGATGGAACGCTCGTGCGCACCCTTTCGCATAACTCGGCGAATGGCTACCTGACTTGGGATATGGCCAACGAAAACGGTTTGCGTCTGGCAAGCGGTATGTACCTGATCCATGTTGATGTACCGAATGTTGGGGAAAAAGTGTTGAAGTTTGGGGTAGTGCGTAAGAAGATCCAATTGTCGGCCTTCTAATCTTTATCCCGGTTTTACCGATTTATAAGGAGAATCTAATATGAAATTGAAATTCATATGTGCATTCCTGCTCCTCTTCCTTGTGTCTAACGGAGCATTTGCACAAGAAGAAGGAACCACAGGATCTATGCACCTTATGGTTCCGACCACCGCCCGTACCATCGGGTTGGGTTCGGTGGCCACCACGGCCGTTAAGGGGATGAACCCCGTAGAGGCCATGGCCAGCAACCCGTCAGGGCTGTCTGACAACACCGGAACGGCTGCGCTGTTCAGCCGGATGAATTATGTGGCCGATATTGGCATCAGCACCTTTGGGGTGGCCCAAAACCTCGGTACACGGAACCTTGCCCTTACCTTTACGGCTTGGAACTTTGGCGACATTGCCCGTCAGACCGAAGCCAAGCCAGAAATTGAAGACGGCGTTACGTATTCGGCAGCAACCTCGGTGATTGGGGTTTCTTACTCACGTCAATTGACCGACCGTATTGCGACCGGGGTTACGTTCAAAGCCTCTAACGAGCGCATTGACGACCTGAGCCAATCTCGTGTCACGATTGATGGTGGGATGACCTATACCGTGGGTGAATCTGGCCTCCGTTTTGGGGTAGCACTTTTGAACTTCGGTCCGAAATCTGCTTTCTCTGGAGACGGTCTGATCCGCTTTAACCGTATTACGAACCAACCAGCGAATGCCGCCCAAACTCCGTTCCGGATTGCCGCAGAAGACTTTGAGTCGCCGGCAGCCCTGAACTTTGGTGCAACCTATACCCGCTCATTGGCTGGTAGTGCCTCTGCGACCTTGGTTGGGAACTTCCGTTCCACGAGTTTAGGTCCGGATGTTTATACGGGTGGTGTCGAGTTGGGCTTCCGTAATCTCCTCTTTGTACGTGGTGGCTACCAAGGCATCACAGGCGGCAACGACAATTCGATGTACACGGGCCTTAGCGCTGGTGCAGGTCTGAACATTGACGTAAGCGGCTTCCAAATGAGTGTGGATTACGCCTACCGCGCAACCAATTACTTTACGGCTCCGCAAACCATCACGGTTGGTCTTAAGTTCTAATCGTAGCGGTTTATCCGAAATAAGGGTGGGTCAGAAATGGCCTGCCCTTTTTGTTTATGGGATTTATCAAACCTCCGTTTATAATTCACTTTAACTGAAAGGAATCTGGGGCAGTGTGCAAAATTCCCTTACACCGTGTTTTTGGGGTTGGCGTATTTTAAGAACGATACACCCATACTTTTCAAATGCTTTATACACCGTTGTATTGAAACCATGAATAAAACCGTTTATACCTTCGACCCTTCGCATGTGGAGCACACCACGCCGGGACACCCCGAACACAAAGGCCGATTGGAGCGCGTTTGGAAAGTACTGGAAGAGACCGGGCTGTCTGAACGTTTAACCCGGTTGGAGACGTCGGAGGCAGATATGGAGCACATTAAAGTGGTTCATAGTACGCGGTACGTGGACCACTTGCATTATATGGTACACCAAGGGCTAAGTTATTTGGATCCCGATACGTATTGTACCCAACATTCATTGGAGGTGGCGCTGCGGGGTGTGGGTGGTTTGCTTAATATTACTGATGCTGTTTTATCGGGTCGTGCAGATAATGGCATGGCCTTGCAACGTCCGCCGGGTCACCATGCGCGCCCACACGCAGCGATGGGTTTTTGCCTCTTCGGGAACGTAGCCATTGCAGCCAAATATGCAAAGCGGAAATTTGGCTTAGAACGGGTTTTGGTCTTGGATTTTGATGTACATCATGGCAATGGTACGCAGGAGATGCTCTATGACGATCCGAATATCTTGTTTATGAGTGTGCATGGCGCACCGCCATTTTATCCGGAGTCCGGATTTATTCAAGAAACAGGGCGTGAGGAGGGTGAAGGCTTTACGGTGAATGTGCCGTTATTGCCCGGTGCGGGGGACGAGACCTACTTGAGTGTGTTTCGTAAGGTTTTTGCCCCTTTGGTGGCCCGTTTCAAGCCAGAAGCCATTTTTGTTTCTGCTGGGTATGATGCGCACTGGATGGATCCGATGGCCCATATGCACCTTTCTACTGCTGGGTTTGATGCGATGATTTTGGAAATCATGGCGTGGGCAGACCAATATGCCGATGGCCGTCTGATTGCCACATTAGAGGGTGGCTACCATGTGAACGCTTTGGCCCAGAGCGTAGCCCATACCCTTACATTGCTGCAAAACCCTGATGCGAGACTGGAAGACCCCTTTGGCTCCTATAAAGACGGCGAAATGCACGCCGAAGAACTAATAAAAAGTATTGCGCATTTTTGGCGCGTATAACCCCAAAAAATGAAGTCCCCTACCCCCTGTTATGAAAACCATTATTGAGCCCTTCAAAATCAAATCTGTTGAACCCATTCGGATGACGTCTCGTGCTGAGCGGGCGATAGCCATCCGCAACGTTCACTACAATGCATTCGGCTTAAAGTCCGAAGATGTCATGATTGATTTGCTTACCGATTCCGGAACCTCTGCCATGAGCGCAGCCCAGTGGTCGGGCATTATGCGGGGTGATGAAAGTTATGCGGGTTCGCCCTCATATTATCGCTTTGAAGAGGCTGTCCGTACATTGATGCCCTTCAAGTACATCATTCCTACACACCAAGGCCGAGCTGCCGAGAAAATTTTGTTCTCGATTGTTGGCGGATCAGGAAAGATCATTCCAAACAACACCCATTTTGATACCACACGGGCCAATGTAGAGTTTTCGGGTGCGATTGGGTTGGATTTGGTGATTGAAGAAGGGAAAGATCCGCAATCCGCGTATCCTTTTAAAGGCAATATAGATGTCTCGAAATTAGCGGCACTTTTGGCCGAGAAGCATGAATCCATCCCACTGGTGATGCTGACCATTACGAATAACTCCGGTGGTGGCCAGCCTGTTTCGATGCAGAATATCCGTGAGACCAAGGCGATCTGCGTGCAGTATGGAAAACCATTGTTTATAGATGCGTGTCGGTTTGCGGAGAATGCGTATTTCATCAAACTCCGCGAAGAAGGATTTGCCGATCGCTCCGTAAAAAGTATTGTTCAGGAAATGTTCTCCTATGCCGACGGTATGACCATGAGCGCCAAAAAAGATGCTTTGGTGAATATGGGGGGGTGGTTGGCCCTGAACGACGAACAATGGGCAGCGGGGGCCCGTAACTTATTGATTATCACAGAAGGCTTCCCAACCTATGGCGGTCTCTCTGGGCGGGATCTGGAGGTGATGGCCATTGGTCTGGAAGAAGTGATACAAGAAGATTATTTGCAATATCGCATTGTCTCTACCGCCTATGTCGGGCAAGCCTTAACCGATATGGGTATCCCCATTGTTAGGCCAGTGGGTGGCCATGCGGTTTATGTGGATGCCAATTCTTTCCTTCCACACATCCCCCCGACCTCTTATCCAGGTCAATCGTTGGTGGTGGCTTTATACGAGATGGGTGGGATCCGAGCTTGCGAAATTGGTTCCGTAATGTTTGGCAAACAGCCCGATGGCACCGAACGGCCCGCAGCCATGGAATTGGTCCGGCTGGCCATTCCGAGGCGGGTTTATACCCAAAGTCATATGGATTATGTGATCGAGGTCTTTGAGGAGATCAGTCGTCACAAAGACCAACTTCCCGGCATGAAAATTACCTGGGAACCACCTATGTTGCGACATTTTACCGCACAATTTGAACCTGAAACCTTTTAATGGTGAAAAGACCAATTAATATATTCCGGATGAAGAGTCCGGACTTGTTACATTAAACCCCTACTATCATGTCATTAGACCTAAAAAAATACGGAATAACCGTTCAAAATGTGATTCGTAATATTGCGCCCGCCGTGTTATACGAAGAGGCCCTTCAATATGAAAAAGGAGCTGGATTTTCAGACACAGGTGCGCTGATGATTCGCTCTGGTCAAAAAACCGGACGTAGTCCTAAAGACAAGCGGATTGTGGTGCATCCAAATAGCCAAGGAAATATTTGGTGGGGAAGCATCAACATTGGAATGGATGAGCACACCTTCGAGATTAACCATGAACGGGCAATAGATTACCTCAATACCCGCGATCGCATATATGTGATGGATGGCTTTGCTGGGTGGGATCCTAAATACCGGATTAAAGTCCGGATTATCTGTACCCGTCCCTACCATGCACTCTTTATGAACAACATGCTGATTCGTCCGACAAAAGAGGAGTTAGAAAACTTTGGCGAGCCAGATTATGTGATTTATAATGCAGGTGCTTTTGGGGCAAACCGATATACCGATGGAATGACCTCGAAGACGAGTGTGGACCTCTGCTTTGAGCGCAAACAATTTGTCATCCTAGGTACCGAGTATGCGGGTGAAATGAAAAAGGGGGTCTTTACCATCATGAACTACATCATGCCAGAACGCGGCGTTCTTTCCATGCACTGCTCGGCAAACGAGGGCAAAGAGGGCGATGTGTCGTTGTTTTTTGGCCTGAGTGGGACAGGAAAAACAACTCTTTCGGCAGACCCAAACCGCTACCTAATTGGAGATGATGAGCACTGTTGGACGGATGACGGGATATTTAATATCGAAGGGGGATGTTATGCAAAAGCCATAGACCTGACGAGAGAAAAAGAACCGGAGATTTATGGGGCCATTAAATTTGGTACGGTATTAGAAAATGTGGTTTTTGATCAGGATACCCATGCCGTAGATTATACCGATACCAGTATCACCGAAAATACCCGTGCGGCCTATCCGATTGAGTACATCCCGAATGCGAAAGTGCCGTCTATGGGCGGTCATCCGAAGAACATTATCTTCCTTACGTGTGATGCTTTCGGGGTCTTGCCACCCGTTGCGCGCCTTTCGCCCGAACAAGCGATGTACCACTTTATCAGCGGTTATACGGCCAAAGTAGCCGGAACCGAAATGGGTGTTACAGAGCCTTCTGCTACTTTTTCGGCGTGTTTTGGCGCCGCTTTTATGGTGTGGCATCCCAGTAAATATGCCGAACTCTTGGCCGAAAATATGAATAAGCATCAAGCTAAGGCATGGTTGGTGAATACTGGCTGGAGCGGTGGCGCTTATGGCGTAGGGGAACGGATGAAGCTCAAAATTACCCGTGCCATCATTGATGCAATTCATAATGGCGATTTGGACGAGGTAGAAGTGGTGGTAGATCCACGCTTTGGTTTTGAAGTGCCAACCACTTGCCCTAATGTACCCAGCGAAGTACTGATTCCGAAAAATACCTGGCAAGATGGCGACGCCTACGAAGCAAAAGCCAATCATTTGGCACAACTGTTCCAAAAGAACTTTGTACAGTTTGCAGAAGGCAGTTCGGACGCGATTAAAAATGCCGGACCGAAGGTGATTTAAACGGTTGCCGTTGCAGGCAGTAAAAAAAGCCAGCGTTTGTTGCAGACGCTGGCTTTTTGTTGGGTGTATGGTCTTTTAAAAATACCGGAACACCATAAGGCAGTCCGGTATAATTTGGTTGTCAGAAGGATCAATTACCGGAAGTTCCGGGTGCTTCCTGAGGCTTCGGTTGTTCTAATTTAGAAGCATCCCACGTGTTGTTCTTGGTGTCTACATCCGAGAAAACTTCATCTGGATCTAAGACCACTTTGGATACATTCTTATCCGAAAAGAAGCCTTTTTCAAACTTCAACTCGTTGTAGCGCCAAATGTCCACGGGGAGTTTCATACGTTCTTTGGAGCCATCATCGTAGGTTACTTCCATCACCACAGGCATCAGCATACCGCCTTTGTTCTCGATGGTAACCCGCCAATAGTTTTTGCCGCGTTTTTCGTCGCCCACCAAATCGGCTGCTTTCTGAGACTTCACTTCGGCAATG
Organism: Bacteroidetes Order II. bacterium; assembly: GCA_016788705.1. NCBI lineage: Bacteria > Pseudomonadati > Bacteroidota > unclassified Bacteroidota Order II. > Bacteroidota Order II. bacterium. Next base: position 75,268 of record JAEUSQ010000038.1, on the reverse strand, counting down.
GCCTGATCATTTGCATAGGTGCTATACATCCAGCCGCGCCAGAACCACGCCAAGTCTTCTCCTGCACCGTCTTCCATCGTCCGGAAGAAGTCGTAGGGCGAGGGATGTTTAAAGGCCCATTTTTGGGAGTATTCCTTAAAGGCTTCGTCGAAGGCCTTGGGGCCTAATACATGCTCGCGCAAGATCCAGAGGCCCGCCGCAGGTTTGGTATAACCATTCGGGCCAAATCCCGTGTGGATCAAGTCTGAGTGGATCATGATGGGTACTTGGTCTTTTTGGCGCATATAGGGCACAATGCCTTTGGCCAAATTGCGGTTATTGTCATATTTCCCTTCTTTGAACTGTTCGCCATACTTTGTTCCGGTATAGCGTGCAGCATAATCGTTTTCGCTGTAATATTGATAAAACGAGTTGATCCCTTCGTCTTGCCAAGTCCATTTGCGCTCGTCGGAGGAGATGATCATTGGGAACCAGTTGTGCCCCACTTCGTGGATGGTCACCGAAATCAACGCACGTTCCTGAGATTCATTAAACTTCCCTTCTTTGTTAGGACGTCCGCCACAAAAAGCGATCATCGGATACTCCATGCCACCAACAGGTCCATTCACATTGGAGGCTTGTGGGTATGGATATTCCAACGACATACGGCCATAGGTATAGAGTGTTTCCCATGTTGCTCGGGTGGAGGCTTTGTCCCATAAGGGCATCGCAGCACGCGGATAATAGCTATTTAATTGAATGGCTTTGTCGGTGGGGCGGTATTTGTAGCCCGCCGCATCCCAAACAAAGGTTTTGGAGGAAGCCCAAGAGAAGTCGCGCACGTTTTGTGCCTTAAACTTCCACGTTAGCATCCCAGAGGATTTGGGGCGGAAGGCAGCCTTGTTAACCTCGTTTGGTCCGACAATGAAAACAGGGTCTGCATTTTTGAGATCGGTAACGGTTAGTGCCTTGGCCACACGACGTTGTTGCTCGGCAGTGAGGACTTCGGCAGGATTTTGCAATACACCGGTAGAGCCAACAATATGGTTCCAGGGCACAGTAATGTTTACTTCATAATCGCCAAATTCCAGATGGAATTCGCCACGTCCGAGGTACTGATCGGTTTGCCAGCCATTCACGTCGTCATACACCGATACACGGGGGAACCATTGGGCATTCAGATACAACCAGCCATCGGCAATTTTTTCTTTTGCCCCGCGTCCATTATCGGGTACGATGTGGTTCCAGTCAATATCAAAGACCACCGTTCCGCCAGATTGGAGAGGGGCAGGCAGGTTGATTTTCATGATGGTATCGTTCAACCAATAATCTGCATTGACCAATTTTCCTTGTGCATTCATTACTTGTACACGGGTCACATTGTACCCTCCATCAAACGGATCCACATTCAAGAAGCGGCGGGCAGCTGGTGGAATGGAACTGGGCAAAGATTTGGCTGCTTTTCCATTCCGGCTATTATTGAGAGAGGATAAGTTTTGGTCCATTTGTACCCAAATAAACCGTAAAACATCCGGCGAATTGTTTTTATAGGTAACACGCTCTTTCCCGATTAGCTTGTGTGCGGTGGTGTCTAAAGTGACATCAATTTTATAGTCCACCTTTTGTTGCCAGTATTTGGGGCCGGGTGCACCGGAAGAAGTGCGGTATTCGTTGGGGGTGGGCCAGTCCGGTATCGGACGGAACTGCGAGTTATTGGTTTTGCCATCTCCGGGTTGTAACCAATATTGGGCGTTTGCAACCGACATGCCGAGTAACAACACGATCGGAAGAATGCGCCAGAAACGGTGAATCATAACGGGTTTGGGTTTGGATTGGAAAATTATGGGAGCGTACAATATAAGGACAATTCCCTAACAAAACGGAATAGCACCTGTTTTGCACAAGGTAAAGACTATGCTTGAAGGGGAAGTGTTACGTTCAAGTGGAAGATTGTCGTCCGAGGGAACGTACATGAATAGGTTCATCGGGCAGTGCATCATCAAAAAGCCCGTCGCGGTAGTCGGGTTGGAATGTTTGGTGCGGGGTATTTAAACGGTGCTCAAGGGCGCGGATTTCTTCCTGCAAGGGGGCTACTGCTTCCAAAACGGCTTGATGAATGACCCCCGTGAGTTCGGTATGGGAGAGGGATGTACCTGCTACGTCGGTATTGGTCGCCTGTGTCGCTTCTACTTCCAATTTGCGTGTGCGATACCGGAAGAAAAAAAAGGAGATCGGAATGGCGGCAACGATCGCCAATGCCAGAATACCAATCAGTCCTTCGATCAAATCGTTCATTGTGGAAGTGTTTTAGGTTAGTGAAAGTGTTTGAGATTATTTGGAAGGGGGGTCTTGTTTATCCGTCCAATGATTGAGGTACCATTTTCCAAGAAGGTAGCCGATGCCCATCGAAATGAGGCAAAAAACAACGATGATGCCAATATATTCCATTTGCAAAGTGATTGATTAGGTGCTGGTTTTTCGTAAGGCAGTCCTTTGCCGATCCGGATCGGTTGTATCGTCCAAGAACTGTGGTTCCTCGCTTTGTAGATGCTGCTCCAAGTGGTGAATGCGGTTTCGGAGTGGTGCATTGCTTTCTTCTACGGCGTCACGGATCAGCATTTTTAACTCGCCAATCGAGATACTGTCGCCCATTGGAGGAGCAAGGGGCGTATGTGTAGGTGTCTTCTTCTTTGCGGACAACCCGAAAAAGGTTGCCAAAAGGGTTATACCAATGACCAAGGCCAGAAAAACCACCAGTATGGAGAGCATAGGCTTGTTTTTTGCGAGCAGATTCATGTTTGGTCAAAGATAGTTAAAAAAATCAGTAAACGAGAAGTGGACGTTGGGATTCAAAATAAAAAAACCGCCCGAAGAAGATAACGGACGGTTTTGCGTCAACAAAAGTCTATGAAAGACCCACGATGCAGACTTAAAGACTGATTTGATAGGTTGGTGCAAATCTAATTTTTTTCGATTCAGGATTGTACATGACATATCCTCCTAAAGTGGCTGCACGTGGGAAATTTAATACATTGACCAGTCCGCTAAGTCCAACCCCTACTTCCCGATTTGCGGTTCCAGTAATTCCTGCCAAAAGATGTCCCTTTAAGGATTGTAGGTAGAACAATCTTCCTAACGTCCATTCTGGGTAAGATACCGGGAAAATATATTGCACATTGGCGTGAGAAAGTTCTTCATCTTCGGTATTAAAACGAAAGGGCAAGGTCTCAAATCCAGATGTGGACGACCAATTAAGGCTACTAAGTAAGGGTAAAGAATAACCTCGGTTTTTACGCACAGCATAGAACCCTAACAACCTGAAGGCGCTATGCTTACCAATGCCAGGTAAAGTCAATCCACCTGACAAGTTGGCTTTGTACCCTTGTAATTCGCCCACTCTTGCTTGTATGGTTTGGATGGAAAAACTTTTAGAATTGCGTGACAATACATCCTTCTGGGCTTTTGGTGCAGCGGTCTGATAAGAAATAGAGACATGTATCGGAAAGGCCCAGCCATTATTTGGGGCTTTTTTCACCACATTAATGGCTTCAATCCCTACATTTAGGTTTAGGCGGCGAGACATGATACCACGTCTTAGATTGTAGGGAAAGGTAAGTTCGGTCCCTAATTTATTTTCTTGCCAAGTGAATATTTGGCCAAGTCCACTGGCGGAAAATTGGCTCTCCTTCCGAAGGTCGCGGCCCACGGAAAGGGTAATCGCAGGATGGTGCGAGGTTAGGGTGGTTTTGACAAATCCTCCAAGCACGTCGGCTTGAAAGTCTGCATGGAGACCAATTTCTGAATGCCGTTTTCCCACCAAATCACTTCCGGTTAAGGAAACTGAAGCCTCATTTTTGTTTCCTCCAAACTGCCAAGAATGGAAATGTGAACGGCTTCTTTTATACTCGGTAACTGGATAAATGGTCGTTGGCAAGTCGGTCATGATGCTTTTACCCTGTTCTTGTTGAATGAGTGGCTCGTAGTAGGCCACAAAGTGGTTTTTAACTTCTTCGGCTGGTGTCCAAGTGGCAGGGTCAAGAGGGAGAGAGGACAACTGATAACCATTGAGGGTATAGTTGCTAAAAATGAGGGTATCTCCAGAAACGGTGGGATTCTCTGCGGCTAATTTTGCGGAAGTTATTTGAAATCTTTTATTGGTTTCGAGGTGAAGGGCATAAACATTTTCTACGCCATTAAGAGGGGAAGTGTAGAGTACGTAGCCATTCCAATACGAAGCGGCCAAAGTATTGGTAAAACTATGTGGGATCAACGCCTCCATTTTGCCGGAGGTCAAGTCCAAAAGGCTGAGGGCTTTTCCTTTGGTGGTTTGATGATTCAAGGCAAGACGCTTGCCGTCGGGAAGCCACACCAATCTACTGGGTTGCTCGTTGTTGGGCATAGGGATTCGTTGTAATTCCTGCCCTGTTGCAACGTCAAAGACGCAAATGCTGTGTTGGTAGTTGGGTAGTGTTTCGATAACGGCCACTTTGCTCCCATCCCGAGAAAGCGTTGGGGTGAACCAATAGCCTTTGGTGGTGAGGTCTCGAACCCCGTTGGTTTTAAGATCGCGAAGTTTGATAACGGTATTTTCCACACGGGTATATCGAATATCGGGGATTTTACTGCTCCATACCAATAGGTCGCCTTGCACGTCAAAGCCCTGAATCCCTACAGCGGCTTCGGCGGGAATTGAAGAAACTTCTTTTCCATTCGTGTCAATTGCAACAAAAGTATTTGTGTGGCCAACGCCCGATTTTAGCGCCCAGATATGGCCGTTGGTTTGTACTTTAGGCATTTGATAGTTTGTAAAATGTTTGGCTGGGGCCGTTAACGGAGTTCCAACGACGATTTTTGTCTGATTGGCTTGCTCTCGCCAAAGTTTACCAAGCTCATTATAGGTGGCGTGATAAAGTGCTGGTTCACTTAATTTCGTGTGTCTCCTAAGGTTTGCACTCATCGTAAAAGTAGCATATGGTAAAAAGGTACGGCTGTTGGAACGGATAATTTTGTCCCACGCTTTTGCACCATAATGCCGTTTTACATAGGTGGACATATAATACCCTAGGTCGTAATAATTGATGCTGGGGTCTTTAATAGAACCATATTGGGCTTTAGGGTAAGCGTAACGAACGTTTTCGAGCGCCTGTGCGCGAAGGTGGAGACCAAACGAGGGATTACGTCCGCGTCCATAATCGCTTAAAGCCGTTTCCATTGAAACGGCATCCCCTTCCCAAAACCAAGCTGGGTAAATAAAGTTAGACAAAATAGACACCCCAGACTCGCCCATAAGCCAATTGGCCACCTCGAACCAGCCTGTTTTTAGTTGATCGTTTTGTACCACGTGTCTAAATTCGTGTATGGCCAGCAATTCCAACCAATCACCAGCACCTATGAGGTCGGTATTGTTGGGCCAGTAGGGGGTCGTTTCCCACTCACTTCGCCGGGGAGCAAGGGTAACGAAGCCATTGGGAGAAACTGAGCGGTTAGAAAGAACGATTGCAATAGGTTTGGGTTGGATAGTCATATTTTTATGGCTGGCCTCATAAATATGCTCTAAAGTATTGGCCACGCGTTGGGCCTCTTTTTCTATTTGTGCATCGTGTAGGATGCTAAAGTGTGGCGTCTGGATTTTTTGCCATTTGGTTTCAGGAGCAAAGTTTTGTGATAAAATAGTAGAAAATGAAGAGATTAAAAAGATTACAAATATAAAGGAAATTTTATTCATCTTTAAAGTATGTTTAAAGAGTGGTAGAGGATTAATTAGGTGGTTAGGCTTTTTAAGCTAAGCCTATAAACGATTTATATGTATGTTAAGAAATAGTAAAAATGCAATGGACAAATGCCTCCCTCCGTTACTTTGGAGGCATAGCAAGATAAATAAAGGAGTGATCATTAAAAAAATGGAAGGGCGTACTCGGTCAGGATGACAATAAAGAGCGGGTACACTTATAAATTTTGCTATGTTATTGCGTTTAAATACACCTACCAACCTTTTCGAAACTGGTTATGCCCAAAAAAGAAGATCAAGTGAGCCAACAAAAAAACCGCCCGAAGAAGATAACGGACGGTTTTGCGTGCATGTTATTTATTAGACAGCAACAGGTTCTCCGACGGTGATGGATTCTAATTGTTGCTCGAACTCTTGGAGGGCGGTTCGGAAAGCCTGTTTCAGCTCTTCAGAGTCCGGCAAGTGGGCGGTAAGGGTATCCCGATAATAGGCAATGCCGGAAAAAAGGTTGTTTTTAAAAGTGTTAAAATACCGGATTTTTTTGGTATTCAGTTCGTCTAAGGAAGCCTCTAATTCGCGTTGAAAATGCGCTACATAGAGTTCTAATTCATTGATAAACATATGGGCGCGTTCACGTGCATTGAGGGCTTGGGCACGGCCATAGATATGGTCCACCATTTCTCGGAGGCTGAAAGTGCCGCTGAAGTAGGCGAGGTTGGGACCCGGACAAACCAAAGAAGCTACCAAATTATAAGCCGGGGTTATACCGTTTCTAAGCAAGGTCCCTGCTCCCAAGCCTTCACAAAGACAATCTTTCTCGGTGAGTTTTGCCTTCTCTGCTTGTAGCATATCTTCTGATAAGTTTAGGTTTTCTAATTGTTTAAACTTGGCATGAAGATACTGGCGCGAAGAGGTGCAAATGGGCTTTTCGGTAAACTCGGTATTGGTTGCCAGAAATTGTTTGTAGCATGGGCTACCGGGTTTGCCTTTGGCAATGCGGGCTTCAAGTTGTTTTGCAGAGGTGGTTTTTCGGAAATTATTGAACGGTACCCCTAATGGCGAGGCATGACTCACATAAAAGTCTTCTTTTTCGGCTGTTGCGAGGGCGTTCAACGTGGGAACATCTATCGTCGTAGCCTCTGGAACGAGGAGAAATGGGGATCCCCAACCTGTCCCGTCCACTTGGTAATAGGTGCGGAGGAAGGTGTCTTCGCCTGCGGTTCCGATACCACCTTGGACCGTCACCGCCGTTTGGGGGACGTGTGTAAAGATGGGCAAGCCTTTTTCTGTCAGCACTTTGTTACACATCGCATGGAGTTCGGTGAGCATGTCTGCTTTTTTAGCCTTAAACTCTTCGAGGATAGGCCCCAGAAGCAAGCCATCGGTGGCAAAGGCATGGCCACCACAGTTTAGTCCCGATTCGATGCGATATTCAGAAATCCAGATCCCTTTTTTTGCCAAAATTTTTCCTTGTGTAAGGGCGGATCGGAAGTCACTCACCTTCAGAATGACGCGCTTTTTCAAGTAACCCGCTTCGTCCGGATAAAAATCGGCATGTTGGTCTAAGTAGCTATATAATCTTGGGTTGTAGCCAGCAGAAAAAACCACCGAAGAGGCAAGTGTGCTCTGGGCAAATCCACGTAGCGAAGCAAGGGCATCCGAGTATTCGGCGGGTAGCATCTCGCCATTGCGGGCATAGTTGTTTTTGTCCACCTTCGCCATGATATTGACATCAATAGCACCTGGTCGGATTTGTTTCCGCAGGGCATCTTGGGCAATTTTTTTCTCCTCGCCGGAGAGGGTTTGCATGTGGTAATAGGTCTGTTTAAGTGCAGATTCATCCGGCAATAATTCAAAATACTTCACAATTTCGTTTCCTTCCTCGAAAGATTCTTGACGCAGGACCTGCATTTGGTCTTCCACAATTTGGTGAACCAAGTTCAGATAGGCCGTGATGCGGCGGGCGCGGGCGTCCGTTTCGTTTTGGTGGATGGGCGTGAATGGAAGCCCCAAGCGCTCGGTATGATGCTGGCGCATGGCCTCGACAAGTTGGTCTTCTACGATGGACATTACAGATGAAATACCAAAACGGGCCACTTTGATGGGGGTTTCGAGGGTAAAACCCAATCCCATTACAGGAATATGGAACGTATGAAGCATAATGAATAGGGGTATAGAAGGTTTGGGAAAGCTAAATTCGCAGGATTGAAGGAAACTGGTAGGGAATACTACCTGCCCGTGGAGGAAATGTCGTAAAATAAGGGCTTTACGTTTCTTTTGATGTAATGAAATCCCCTACTAAAATGCCTTCTACTGTTCAGGCCGTTCAGGCACAAAAAAAGCAACCAGAAAAGGAACAGCCAGTCATGTATCAACGATGGGAAGAATTGTTGTTTCTGCACTGGACGTATGATCCGATCGAATTACAAGCCCGTTTACCAGCCGGATTACACCTTGATACATTTGGTGGAAAGGCGTATGTGGGGGTGGTTCCGTTTTATATGCAACGCATCCGCCCCCGATTTTTACCAGCGATTCCTTGGGTTTCTAATTTTTTGGAACTGAATGTGCGTACATACGTCACCGACAATTCTGGTTTGCCTGGTGTTTGGTTCTTATCGTTGGATTGTAACCAGCCGATTGCCGTAAGGGCGGCAAGACATTTTTTCTTCTTACCTTATCAAGATGCCCACATGACCGCAAAAAGGCAGGATCATATGGTGCAATACGCGGCAAAACGTTACGGAGAGATACATACCGCCTCGTTTGCTTATGCTCCTCATGGCCCCTTAAAGGAAGCTAATCCGGGTTCGTTGGAGTCGTTTTTGGTGGATCGGTACTGGCTTTTTGCCCATAATGCGAAAACTGGGGACTTATACAAGGGGCGTGTCTGGCATAAACCGTATTTGGTGGGAAATGCGCAATGTGCCGAATGGAGTCATGTGCCGCTGGGGTGGAATGGGTTGGCAGTAGCAGGACGGCCACCCGACCATATTGCCCGTGCAGGAGATGTCGCTGTTCGGGTTTATCCGGTGAAACGTTTGGATTAAGTGCTTGATTTACGGGAGCCTATCCGGCCAATCCATTGGGTAGCCAAAGTGGAGAGGCCAATCAGCATCATCAATAATACGCTGTATGCGGCCGCACCGCCAAAATTGTATTGCCGTAGTTGGGCCAGTATTTCTACACTGATGGGGCGGTTGTCTATGATGTAGAGCATGATGGACGAGACAAACTCGCCCAAGGCCGTAACAAAACTGAGGAGGGTTCCGGCCACAATCGCAGGAAAAAGAATGGGGAGCATTACCGTTCGAAAGGTACGCCAAGTACTGGCCCCCAAATCGTAGGCGGCTTCTGTAAGTTGGTCGTCGTAATTTTCTAATGCGGCTGTGGTGGCACGCACCACCAGTGGAATATGCCTGATAAAATACGCCAGCGGAAGAATGGCATAGGAACCAACCAGAATTTGACCGAAAGAGAAGGCGGATGGGGTGTTAAAACTGAGAATCAGGTTGAGGGCAATGACGGTTCCCGGAATGGCAAAGGGCAATGCGGTCATCACCCGTAGGAGGGTACGACCAGGAAGACGTGATTTGACCATAAGGAGCGAAGCCGTGATACCAAAAATGAAGTTGCCAAGGGTGGCAAGGGCCGCCATTTGCAAACTATTTTGGATGGGCTCTGCAAAAGAAGGGTCGTTGAATAACATCCGATAATGCGAAAAAGTATAAGTGGATGGCAAGATTTGCGTTGTCCAACTGCCTTCCGCCGCAAAAGAAAGCAAAACAATGGTCAAGATGGGAAGTCCTAAAAAGAGCAGGATGAGCAGCGCTACGCCCAATGCAAGCCCACGCTTCCAAGATTGGGTGATCGGGCGGGTGGCCGAGGCCGTTCCTTTTGCACGTTGCTGCGATGTAATTCTTGGTTTCCACTCTGCTACCACCAACAAAACCAGGCAGATCAACGTTAAAACCGTAGAGACCACAGCGGCCAGTTCACGTTCGCCATTGGTTTTGTAATTAAAAATCTGCAAGGTTAGGTAACGGCCACTTCCATCAAATAATAAAGGTGCGGTGAAACTGGCCATCGAGACCATAAAGACCAATAGCCCTGCCCCCACTAGTGCAGGCCGGAGGATGGGAAGAACCACCCTGAAGAACGTATAACCTTCGCCCGCGCCCAAATCCGAAGTGGCTTCCAGCAAACTGCCGTCCATATTCCGCAGCGCAGCCGAAACAAAGAGGTAGAAATACACAAATTGCGTATAGACATGTACCAACCAGACCGCCGGAAAGCCTTCAAATGAAAATGGTACCTCGTCCCAGCCTAAGAGCACCTGCAACGTTCGGGGCAACATGCCAGAAGGCCCATACAGGTACAAAAAAGCCATCACTCCAACCAAAGGAGGTAAGGCCAACGGCAAGGCGGCCATCGCCTGCAACAATCGCCGCAGCGGGAAGTCGAAGCGGTGAAATAGCCAAGCCAATCCCGTTCCCAAAACGCCTGCACCCACCACACTCAGCAACCCCAGTGCGACTGATTGTAGGAGTGCCCGAACGTTTGGGGCGTCCGTACTTTTGAAAATGGTCTGCCATGCTTCGCCCTGTAGGCCCGTTTCTACCGTCCGCATAAATGGCCACACGACGTATCCGATTAAGATCGCGAATACGGGAAAAAGAAGAAAATACGAGGTTTTTCGGGAGAGCATGGGCTTTGTTTTTGAACGGGTGAAGCTAAGGCGGGCAGAAGCCATTTCAAAATAAAGGAAGCATCGTTGGGTAAAAGGTGAGGTGCTGGAAGGAAAAAATGGATCACTTCCGTGTCTGTTTAACCTAAAACAAGGGGGATAGGCATTTGTTCGCAGGGGGATGTTTGGGGGAGGGAAGACAGGAACAGGCCTTGCTTCCGAATTTATTCATTTTCCAAAGTTAGATTAATGGAAGCGCTTTTGTTTGGTATGGGTTGAATCTTCCTTTTCTGTTCAACAATTTTGGCGTTATTTTGGTTTGTCTCCGCTGTCAATCAATTTGTTTTCTTATGGTCATTACCGTAATTGGTGCGGGTACGATGGGTTCCGCCGTTGTATCTGCACTTGCACAAAACTCTGAAGTTTCTCAGATTCATGTTTGTGATGCCCGGCCGGGTGCGTTGCAAGGGTTACACGAACAGATACAAGCCCATAAAGTGCGGGCACATGAACTGGATGCCCGCAATTTGTCTCAGTTAAAACCCCTGATGCACACCAGTCGCGTGGTCGTCAACTGTATTGCCTCGGAAATGAGCCCGGTTTTGGCACAATTAGCCATTGAAGAGGGGGTGCATTTTTGCGATTTGGGTGGATACCGCGACGCCATCGAGAAAGTCTTAGAATTGAATGAGACAGCGAAGAAGGCGGGTGTATGGGTGGTTCCCAATTGTGGTCTTGCGCCCGGCTTGGTCAATATCTTGTGTATGCAAGGGGTTCAACAGTTCGACACGGTACACGGTGCCTACCTAAGGGCTGGAACCATTCCGCTCCAGCAAAATCCACCGCTTAACTTTGCTTCCTTTTTTTCGGCAGAGAAACTTTTGGAAGAATATACCGAGCAGGCACTTTCCCTCCATGCCGGAGAAGTGGTACAGCAAACACCGCTAACGGGTGTAGAACCCATCCATTTTTCGGCCCCTTTAGGTACGTTAGAAAGCTTCTATGTATCCGGTGTATTGGCGCAGATGGCGCCCAAGTTGGTTGGTCGTATTCAAAATATGGACTTCAAAGCGATCCGGTATCCAAATCATGCCAGTCAGATGAGTTTTCTTTTGGCTTTAGGTTTTGCGGAAAAGCGGATGATAGATGTAGGTACGCACCTGACGTATCGGGATGTACTAACGCGCCGGATTCGTAAGCGCATGGGGGGAGATGTGAAGGATGCGGTACTGTTACGGGTGGTGATCAATGGGATTAAAGAGGGCAAAGAACGGTCCTTGGTGTATCAACTTCGCGAAGAACACGACGAGAACAGGGGCGGGTCGGCGGTGAAGCGTTGTATAGGGGCTTCGGTAGCGGCGGTTGCCACCTTTCTGGGGCGTGGAGCGGTACAAGGGGCGGGGGTCTTGACTCCCGAATTTGTGCTGCCGCCAGATTTATATTTGGAAGACCTCGCCAGCTATGGCGTTGTGCCGGAAGTGACATGGTTTGAAGGCTTTCAGGATGTGAACCAGGCTTTTTCCTGAATTTCCCTTTAGAATATCTTATTTTGGGGCAGATCACGAGATCATGTCCAAACAGCAACTGCAAAATGGAACCTTTTGTTATAAAACGGGAAGAAACCGGTTGGATAGAAGTGGTGTGTGGCTCCATGTTCTCCGGAAAAACCGAGGAATTGATCAGGCGGATGCGTCGGGCGGAGATTGCAAAACAGCGGGTGGAAATCTTTAAACCTGCGTTTGATGTGCGGTATGCCGATACCGAAGTGGTTTCACACAACCGAACCAGTATCCCTTCTATCGTTGTACAACATGCTGCCGAAATTCTGCAAAATGCTGGAAATGCACAGGTTATCGGAATTGATGAAGCACATTTTTTTGATACCGATTTGCCGCGTGTTTGCCAAGAATTGGCCCGAAAAGGGCGTCGGGTGATCATTGCAGGGCTGGATCAGGATTACCGCGCACAACCGTTTGAACAAATGGCCCAACTGATGGCCGTTGCCGAGTATGTGACCAAGTTACACGCCATTTGTGTGGTTTGTGGTGCGCCAGCCAATAATAGTCAACGGATTGTGGCGAGCAACGAACGACTTCTCTTGGGCGAAAAAGATGCTTATGAGCCAAGATGTCGTCATTGCTTCGAGTGGCCGCACGAAGCGTAGGATAAAGGACTGGGTGGCTTTTGGTGCTATTTTTTTGTACACGCTACGAGTCGGATTATAGTAGGAAACCATCCCTTTTTGGCCTGCTTTCCCGTTGATTTATCACGATAAATGTTTGTGCAAGTGGTGTGTGATGTGCTACCATCCGTGCATATTTACCCGAACATCCACCAAACGGAGAATACCATGAAGCGTTTTGGAATCGGGCTATTGGTTTTGCTGATGATGGGCTGTGTAGAGGATAGCCGTAAAAAAGTGGTGGTATATTCACCACACGGTAAAGACCTGCTTAAAGCCTATGAACAAGCTTTTGAGGCCCAAAATCCACATGTGGATGTGGTGTGGTTAGATATGGGGGCGCAGGCCGTCTATGAGCGCATCCGAACCGAAGCGGCCAATCCGCAAGCCGATCTTTGGTGGGGAGCGCCCAATATTCTCTTTCAGCAGGCTGCCGAAGAGGGGTTGTTGGCCGCTTATCGTCCTACGTGGGCAAATCAGGTGGAGGGGACATTCCGAGATGAACGTAACCGTTGGTATGGGAATTTCCTGACGCCAGTTGGTATCGCCTTTAATGCCGAAACGGTTAAAGAACCCCCTCAAAAATGGGATGAATTATTAGATCCCAAATGGAAAGGGCGCATTTTGGTTCGATATCCTCTGGAGTCTGGGACAATGGTAGCCCTTTTTGGGGCGCTTGTGATGCGCCAAAAGAACGAAATGGAAGGGTTGCGCTGGTTGGCTAAATTAGACCAGCAAACCAAAACCTATACCGCCGATCCTACGCAACTCTATATCAAACTGGCCCGTCAGGAAGGAGACCTTACCCTCTGGAACCTGCCGGATATTCTTTTGCAGCAGAAAAAAGGCAACCCATTTGGTATTGCCTTTCCTACCAATGAGACACCTGTCCTCATTGATGCTATTGCCTTGGTGAAAGGAGGACGAAACCAAAAAGAAGCCATTCGCTTCTATGAGTTTGTGACATCGCGAGAGGCCATGCGAGACCAAGCTGAAGAAATGTACCGCATTCCTGTCCGGAAAGACATTCCCGTAGAACGACTGCCAGCATGGATCCGGCAGTACCCCATTTCTGCAATGACCATTGATTGGCACGTGTTGGGGAAACGGTCGAAGGGTTGGATGAAACAATGGGATGAGCAAGTTAAAGGACGGGGAGCGGCCTTCCTTGCCGAAACGAACGCTATATCAAATCCTTAACACCTTGAATATTCTTGGTTTATCCTGTTACTATCACGATGCTGCGGCTTGTTTGGTACAAGACGGACGGGTGGTGGCTGCCGTCCAAGAAGAAGCCTTTACACGCAAAAAGCATGACCCCGACTTCCCACGACACGCTGTGGCCTTTTGCCTTAGACAGGCCAATATTACCATAGGCGATGTGGACCATGTGGTTTTTTATGAAAAACCGTTTCTGAAGTTCGAACGCCTGTTGGAAACGTATGTAGCCAATGCACCTTTTGGCTGGCCTTCTTTTTTGAAAGCCATGCCCATTTGGCTAAAACAGAAACTGTGGATTCCCGACCTGATCCAAAAAGAATTGAACTGGGAAGGAAAAGTCCTATTTACCGAACACCACGAGAGCCATGCAGCCAGTGCGTTTTATCCCTCACCCTTTCAGGAAGCCGCTTTCCTGACTATGGATGGCGTGGGTGAGTGGGCGACCTCCAGTTGGGGGGTTGGAAGTGGGAATAAACTTCGGATTCAGGCCGCGTTGAATTTTCCACACTCTTTGGGGCTGCTCTACTCGGCTTTTACCTACTTCACGGGCTTTCGGGTAAACTCTGGCGAGTACAAGTTGATGGGTCTTGCGCCCTATGGCGAACCTCGGTATGTCCAAAAAATTTATGACCATCTGATTTCCGTAAAAGAAGACGGGTCTTATCGCCTGAACCTCGATTATTTCACGTATATGACAGGGTTAAGGATGACCGGGAAGCGGTTTGAATCTTTGTTTGGAGGTCCGGCCCGAACGCCAGAGTCGCCCATCACTCAGCGAGAAATGGACTTAGCACGCTCGGTGCAGGTGGTGACGGAGGAAATTATGCTAAAAACCGCCCGCCACATTCGGAAAGAAACCCACGCCGAAAACCTGTGCTTGGCCGGTGGTGTTGCCTTGAATTGTGTGGCTAATGGTCGGTTGTTACGAGAGGCTGGATTTCGGAAAATATGGGTGCAGCCCGCTTCCGGAGATGCAGGTGGAGCGCTTGGGGCTGCCCTATTGGTTTGGCATGATTATGCCAAACAAGACAGAAGCGCCTCTGAGAGGGCTTTTTTTGATCCTTACCTGGGGCCCTCCTTTGCCGATGATGACATTCGGGCATTTCTCGAATCCGAAAAAATTCCATGTGAAGAAGTGGGCTATGAAGCCCTTCCGGAAAGAACGGCAACGCTACTTGCCCAGCAACAAACAGTCGGATGGTTTCAAGGACGGATGGAGTTTGGTCCGAGGGCACTAGGAAATCGTTCCATTTTGGCCGATCCAAGAGGCACGGATGTACAAAAAAACGTCAATCTGAAGATTAAATTCAGAGAAAGTTTTCGGCCATTTGCTCCTTCGGTACTGCGGCACCGCGTACAAGACTGGTTTGATTTGGAGGCTGATAGCCCATATATGTTGCTGGTTGCCCCTGTTAAAGGGTGGAAGGCTCCGGATGAGGCAGGCTCAGAAAACATACAGACCCGTTTAGAAGAGCGCCAAGCGCATTCCACCATTCCGGCTGTCACCCATGTGGACGGGTCGGCACGCATTCAAACCGTACATCCAGAGCTTAACCCTCTCTATCATCGTCTGTTGACCGCTTTTGAAGCGTTGACGGATTGTCCGGTGTTGGTGAATACCAGTTTTAATGTGCGTGGCGAACCCATTGTATGCAGTCCGAAAGAGGCGTTTACGTGCTTTGTCCGAACCCATTTAGACGTCCTGGTTTTGGGTCCATTCCTCATTACGAAGCAAATGCTCCCACTTAGCCTGCAAAAAGCTTTCTCGCCCGATGAAATTGCCGAGGTGTATGGATTGGATTAAAGAAAAAACGTAAGTTTTTGAACCTGCGGCCACCCCCAAACCATGGAGCGTCGTCAGTTTGTGAAGGCAGAGTGAGTAAAGTACCCCCTTCTTATAATAACAAAGTATTCGACCCAAGAGGATTTTATTGATGAAAACGAAGGGGTTAATAAAGTTGAATTAACCATAGTTTTTTCATTGTAATCCATGTAACCGAAACTACCCTATGATTCACCATATTTCTGAACCAACCCGCATTGTGGCCCCCGGCATTGGCGAGAAGCGCATTGAGGAATTTATCGGACATGTTCGCACGGGCACTGGTCGGATGAGTGTTGCACATATGGTCGCAACAGCCCACTGGACCGAGCCTTTCCAAACGCCTGCATTTGACGAGGCCACCTTGGTGGTGCGTGGCTGTTTACGGGTGGAGTACCCTGAAGGAACCACAGATGTACATGCTGGCGAAGTAACCTATGTCGCTGCCGGAACACGAATCCGGTACAGCACACCTGGCTCGGAAGAAACCGAATACTGGGCCATTTGTGCACCTGCTTTTCACCCCGACACGGTTCACCGAGACTCCGCCTAACTGGGGTTGGGTGTTCGGGGATTCTGTGGGGTAATCAGAATAAATAACCTTTGACCCAAATCCTAACAGACATGAAAGTCCGCTATTATCTGTCCATTGCTTTGATGTGGATGGCCATTTTGCCCGTTTTTGCGACATCCGGTCGTGTGGGCGGGAGCATACGGGGAACCGTAAACCTACCTTTAGACCCAACGGGTAACATGCCCTCGGCCACCGTTGTGGCCTATAGCCTGCCGCCTACGGTGTTTAAGACCCGTGCCGAAGTTGCTGCGGATGGTACGTATGAACTAAAAGAACTGCCGGAGGGCCTTTATTATGTATATGCCGTTACCGCATCGGGCTTCCAGCAATTCTATGGAGGCGGGACGTCTGAGTCCGATTCCAAACCCATTGAAGTCAAAGATGGTAGTATAACCCAGTTTGTGAATTTTGATCTGGGCGGTGTCATTAATCCGCCGCCGCCTGCCGGAAGTGGCGTGATCAAGGGTCGTATTATCAATGCTAAAACCAGAAACCCCGTTGCATATGCAAAAGTTGTGGCACAAGATCCACAATCCGGTGTAGGAAACAGCGCACCGACCGATGAAAACGGTGACTATGTGATCACCGATCTGCCCGAGGGAACTTATGTGGTGCAAGCCTGGGCCGATGGCTACGGTTCCTCGTTTTATGTAAAAGAGAATGACCCTCGCGGTTATACCCCTGTCACCTTGACAAAAGATGGGACGGTTTCCGGTATAGACATTTCAATGCGATTACCAGGGCAAATCATGGGTGTGGTTACCGATGGGCAAGGGAGGCCCTTAGCTGATGTAGAAGTAATGGCCATTCCGAGCAATCGTGTCAATTGGAATTGGGGTGGGTATGCCACCCAAACCGATGAAAATGGCCAATACCTCCTTGAAAAACTCGACCCAGAAGACTACTATGTGCAGGTGGTCATCCCAGAACTAGACGTTTCGGTGTGGTATCCGAACGCCAAAGAAATGACCGAGTCCAGATCAATTCCTGTAAAAGAAGGCGAACTAGTGAAAGGGATAGATTTTAAATTGGAAGTACGCTTTACGTATGGGAGCGCTACAGGAAAAGTGACCACAAAAGACGGGACACCCGTGACGGCTGGATATGTGCTTCTTGCCTCCACAGAAGTGAGTGCCTCTGGACGTGGGTTCTATAACACAAAATTAGAAGCCGATGGCAGGTTTAGGTTTGATCGTGTGCTGGCCGGAACATATCAATTAAGTGTGCAGGTCTTTACATCCAATGGGGGACAACTGTATCAGTTAACCTATCCCCAAATGGTGACGATTAATGAAAATGCAGAAAGAAGCGGGCTCGATTTTGTAGTCCCGCTTATGAATGGACGGATTTCTGGCGTCGTGAAAGACAAAAATGGAAACCCCATCGCACAAGCAGGGGTGATTGTGGAATCGTTAGACCCCGTTGCTACAACCCGTCTCTATACCCAAACCGATCCAGAAGGCAGGTTTGTCATCAATAACCTACCAGATGGCGACTATCTGCTGAGTGCTAGTGCTTGTATCTCGTTTTCTTGTGCCTATATCTGGTATAAACAAGCCGAAACACCCGAAGAAGCAACCCTAATCAGCATTGAAAACGGGAAAAGTAATCCAGAAGACATTCAGTTTGACATGCCCATTCAAAAAGGAACGGGGGTCATTAGTGGCGTTGTAACGGATAAAACAGGAATGCCCTTGCCCCATGCCAATCTCTCCTTGTTTTCAAGGGCCATTCTGGATCCTGTAGGAAATGCAAATGGAAGGGCTACCTTTGGTGGTTTTGCGATGGCCGATGAAAATGGCGCCTTCGTCATCAAAGACATCCCTGAAGGAGCATATAACCTGTTTACCTCTTGGTATGGCGAAGGGGATATGATGGACGATGCTTGGTATGATGGCAAAAAAGACATGGCCGAGGCCACTGTCATTCAGTTGTCACAAGGTGAAGTCCTTTCAAACCTGAAGGTGCAACTCGACCCAAAGCCGATCTTTGGTGCGGTGGTCGGAATACTGACAACCAAAGACGGAAAAGCCATTGAAAACGCATTGGTAGAGCTAAAACCTGCGGGATCTGGTGGGGATGGAATGGATTGGATGTTCTTTAAGATGGCTTCTTTCCAAAAAACCACGCGAACGGATGCGAACGGCCGTTTTGCATTCGATCAGGTTTTTCGGGGTGCATACGAGGTGGCGGCTTTTGCGGATGGCTTGCGGGTATATAGCGGTAACGTAAACCAGCCAGAAGAGGCGGTTGCGGTAGAGGTGGAGGGTGGAGCCAAAACGTCCATTGAATTGGTGGCCCTACCCCAGCGCCTAACTGGAAATGGGGTGGTGGCTGGATGGGTGCTGAACGATAGCCGTACCCCCATTGAGAACAGTGTGGTTACACTCACGCATGTGGATACCGAAGAAGTGTTTACCGCACTTCCGCAAAAGGATGGCAGTTTTCGTTTGGCTGGTGTGCCGGATGGTGCTTATGTCTTAAAAGGACAGGCACCCTATCATATGCCCATGTATTTCAAAGATACTTGGGATCCTGCACAGGCGGAGATGCTTCGGATTGACAGCAATCAACCCACTTGGGAGGGCTTAGTACTTAGATTGAATCCGGTGTACTATCGCTGGCTGGATATGGGTGGGAATGTAAATAAAACGCCGACAGAAGCCAATGCTTCGGCACGGATAAAAGGCGTCGTGAAATCGGATAAAGGGCAACCGATTTCTGGTGCCTCGGTATATGCGATGGATGAAGCGGGAAATCCGGTCACCGTTGCTACCACCGAAAAAGATGGCGCCTTCCAGATCACCGACCTCTCTGCGGGTGCCCAACTCCGGATCTATGCCAGTAAGGTGGGATACAAGGGGCAATACCAAGATGGAACTGCGGCACTGACACTGAACCAACCTATCCAACTGGCAAATGGAACCAGCCAATTTGATTTTGTGCTCACCCCTTCCGATGCAAGCGTGGACAGGGAAGAGGAAACCTCTTTACCCAATGGACTGGCCATCCAGCAAGTTTATCCCAATCCGTTTAGCAATACCACAACCCTTCGGTTCTCGGTCAGTACGCCAGAAAAAGTACAAGTCTCGGTGTTTGACCTTACAGGACGGCGTTTACAACTGGTATCGGATGAATTCCGGTCAGCAGGCCACCATGAAGTGCAATGGCAACCTGATGCCAATCTTCCTAATGGCATGTACTTCTTCCGTATCGAAACCGGACGTATGGCCCAAACCGGTAAAATGGTGTTGATGCGGTAAAAATAGTTATGCTGAAAAAATCAGAAAGACCCGTTGTAAAGCACAATGGGTCTTTTTGGTGAGGTGGTCTGATTTAGCCGGGCACAAATCTAACTTAATATTGTGTGATGAAAACAACAACAACAAGTAAGTCCTGTAGGTGTGAACCGCTTGCGGCGCAAGTATGACAGCGTGTTCACACAAAAGAGGCAGTGAGGATGCAAAAAAACGGTAAGGGCGCAAAAGAAGTGGCCGAACTGCTCGGCGTCAGCGAACAGGTGTTGTACAACCCTAAGGGAGGCATTCGGCACTGGGGTATCTTTGCCCTGACATGACAAGTTTGAAGAACGCTACTTTTTCTAACTTAGCTCTGATGATTGACCATACAAGACGAAGACTATAAGCAAATCTGGCTACGCGGCGCAAGACTCCCCTTGTCCTGAACATGCCAATGAACCGCGAAACTGCGCACAAAATGTGGCACTTGAATGTACCACAAAACGATTGGCACCGGTTTTTTTGCTTCAAAACGTGCTTCTACACCCCAACAAATGCGACATGCCTGCGACAATTTGCGACATGCCTGCGACAATTTGCGACATGCCTGCGACAATTTGCGACAATCATGAATAGAGGGTTTATTCTCCTCCGCAAAGGCACTATTATCCATTCCAATCCGTTATGGATGGGCAATAATCACCTCTCAAACGCATCTCTCGTGGGTTAAACGTGGCGGCATCCGTTCTGGGGTCGCCATCGTTTTTATGTCTTACATGGCTTCTGACTGTCTTGCAACCTTGTACACTCTGGCGGATTAGTCTTGTTTGTGGTCCAGGTCTGACGTAACTTCTTTGTCTTAAAACAATAACATCCAGCACACAACTGATGCCCACTTCCGATTTTTACGAACGGGTTTATGCCGTGGCACGCCAAGTGCCCTTTGGCAATGTTACCACCTATGGCCACATCGCCCGGTATTTGGGTACGGGACAATCCGCAAGGGCGGTAGGGTGGGCCTTAAACCAATGTCCGCCTGATGTTCCGGCACACCGGGTGGTGAACCGTTTTGGCGGTTTGTCTGGCGCGCTTCATTTTGGCGGCCCTTTTGTTATGGAAGATCGCCTCAGGTCAGAAGGCATACATTTTACAGCAGAAGGATTGGTTTTAATGGCGCGACACCTTTGGGATCCAACCATGCACTTGGATCCACCTACCCTCACTCATTTATCAAATAAAACCGATGAATAGAATAGAACAGTTTCGATTGTACAGAGATCGGATGAATAAACGTATTTTGGAGCAAGGCTCGCATTTGGGCATCAAGCGTGTTTATAATTTAGACACCAATGCTTATCGGGACGGTGCGTTACCCAGTCAGACCAAAGAGTTACTGGGTTTGGTCGCCTCGATGGTCCTCCGTTGCAATGATTGTATTGACTACCATCTGATACAGTGTGTAGAAACGGGTTTTACCAATGAAGAACTGGAAGATGCCATGAATGTGGCGCTTGTGGTAGGTGGGACGATTGTGATCCCCCATCTCCGTCATGCGTATGAGACCATAGACCTGCTCCGTGCCGAGGGCGAGCAAAAAATGGTCTAAGATCAACTGGAGCGGTGTAATTTCCGACAAATGGGGCAATAATCGGCTGGAACTTTTCCATTGGCCTCCAATGGAATATCTGCGGGAATTTCGGTGGTACTAATGGGCTTGGGCAAAGGCGATTTCGCCCCCAGTAGCTCATCAATCCGTACCAATTGATATTCTTTTTTCTTGAGCCACGTCACCAATTCGCCCAGTCGTTTATAAAATTTGTCGGTTCTTGCTGGAGCAGTACCCATGTGTACCAGCATGATAAAGCCATTAAAGCCATCCGAATCCGATTGTTCATACGCCTTAATGCTTTCAAAAATGGCGTCACTGCTTTTGTAATTGGGCATTTCCGGCGTTGTATAATCGGCATTTGAGCGACTTCCAGGCGTCATGCCAATGAGTGTCAGCCCAAGTTCTTGCGTCCACTGGGCAACAGAAGCATCATACCATTCATAAGGGGGGAGAAAGT
The DNA here is from genome assembly GCA_016788705.1 of Bacteroidetes Order II. bacterium. Taxonomy (NCBI): domain Bacteria; kingdom Pseudomonadati; phylum Bacteroidota; order unclassified Bacteroidota Order II.; species Bacteroidota Order II. bacterium. Next base: position 53,770 of record JAEUSQ010000038.1, on the reverse strand, counting down.
AGGGAGCCGTCGCTTTCTGAATCCCAAATTTCTCCATGGCTTTATAGTTTTCCAACAAGTCCAACGTCATTTCTTGTTTTCCAATAATCAGGCTATCGCCAAAACCATATTCCAAGTGCTGGTCGGAGTGTGCACCCAAGTAATGTCCGTCTTCCTTAAGCCCCAAGATCAACGCATGTCGTGTGGAATCGCGATAAAAGCGCCCCGTCAGGAAAAAAGAGGCTTTTACGCGGTGTTTTGCAAGGATCTCGCGGACAATACCTCCGCCTTCTGCAAACTGATCTGCCGAAATGATAAGAGCCATTTTTTTTTGGCTACGATTTCCGCGAATGATGGTCTTTTTGATGCGCGTAAAACCAGTGGCGGGCTTTTCGGTACGAACTGGCGGGGATGATGAAGAGGTGGGCGGTGGCTGAGGCGGGTTACAAGCTGAAAGGCCAAATAAAGCCCATAACATAAACCATACCGTTTTGTGCATATTCAATAATTCCATTAGGTTGTATCGGATGATGGTGCGCAACTTATACGATTTCGGAAACCGTCTATAAGGGCCGCATAGGACAGACGTGGCACTACTTTGTCGAAAAGCCAATGTCTCATATCCCCAAGCTGCTATTGGTCTTGGATGCACATAGAGACCAATGGTCTAAACAATGACAAAAAAAACCATTCCCCCGCTCAACTTAACCACTTTGGCTGATCATCCACAAAACAGCGTTCGGCAGCAAGAACGCCCCGCTCAAAAATAGGGTCACGGTCTTCGGTAAACCCCAGAATGCTGATATCATGTACATCTGGCTCGATCAATAAATCGGGTGGTGCGAGTTGTAAATACAAATGCTCCACTTGCTGAATCATTAAATCTAAGGAACGTTCCAAAACACGTAAACCCAGTGGGGTTCGGCGCACGAGGCGGTGTTTGATGGCTTCTTTCCATGAAACCTCTCCGTCTCGGTCGTCGTCTGTATCTTGTGGGCCTAATACACGCCAATCATTGCGGTTAAACAGCCGAACAGCAATGGTTTGGGTGGCCCCGTTATCGAGCAAGACTTGAACGGGTAGGTTATTAAACAAGCCGCCATCAATCAGCCAACGATCTTCAAGTTGTACTGGGGCAAAGATACCGGGGACAGCAGTAGATGCCAACACCGCCGGCGCCAGTTGTCCGGAACTGATCACTACCTCCTCGCCCTTCTCGATGTCTGTACACATGGCAAAGAACGGCGTAGGCAAGTCCTCGAAGCGGCCATAAGGGAGCGTAAACCGTAAAAAATCTCCCAAACCATCCACATCAATCAAGCCTTTTCCGTCTAAACGAATGCTCATCAGTTCCAGCAGGTCTTGGGTCATAAAAACCTGCCGGATTTCTTCTACGGGCATTCCAGCGGCATAAAACACCCCCACCAATGCCCCGATGCTACACCCTGCCACCAAGTCTGGCTTTATTCCTCGCTTTTCCAATACCGAAAGGGCGCCCAAATGAGCAAGACCTTTCATCCCACCCCCACCAAGAGCCAATCCTATTTTGGGTTGTACATTCATTTTTGTTATGCATTCGTTTTGCGCCAAGCCTTAAAGTACACCAACGTTCCGATGGAAAGCAGGATAAGCCCCGCCACAGGTTCGGTATTTAAGAGGCTAAAGAGCGCGCTTCCCCATTCGCCATTGCCAAAATATGTACCCGCTTCGGCAAATTTCTTGGCTGGATTCACAATTAGGGAATTAAGGACAAAAGCAAATGCGACGATGCAGAAAAAGGCCGGAATAAGTGGGTATAGCGGTACTTTATAAGGGCGGGCGGCATCGGCCAATCTTTTCCTGAAGACAAAAACCGAGAGACCCGTAAGGCCATAGAAAATCCAGTCCACAAACGTCACATAATCTATCAGGTTCTCGAATGCACCCCAGAAAAGGAGGAGGACAATGGCCCAGATGGATTGAATGACGATGGCATTGGCAGGCGTTTTGTAAGAAGGATGGATCTCGGCAAGTTTTTTGAAGAACAACCCATCGTCCGCCATTGCAAAATAGATACGCGGGCAAGACAAAATATAAATCCCCGTTGTCCCTAAAACCGAAATACAGATCAACAAAGAAATCCACTTGGCCGCCCCCGGAAATACCACCGAGACCATATCGGCAGCAATTTGTTTAGACTGCGTTACGATTTCCATGGGCAGCACTTTGAGATAGGCCACATTAATTAATAAATAAACGGTGGTGATCACAATGGCCCCGATGATCATGGCACGCGGTACGGTTCGAGAGGGATCTTTGGCTTCGCCCACCACAAACGTGGTATGTTGCCAACCGCCATAAGACCACAACACCCCAACCAAGCCTGTAAGCATGGCCGTTACGATGCCAAAGCCGACAGGCATAGAAGGTTGGACTGCGCCAGCAGATCTTACCTGATCCAACATGGCTCCGGTAAGGTTGGGATCTGGAATAAAAAATAGGCCAATGACAATCACGGCCGCAATACCCACCAATTTGGTCGTGGTAAAGACATTGGTAAAGAGCTTGGATAAATCTACACCAAAGACATTAATCAGGGTAAGGACAATCAGGGTTCCGATCTGGATGATCAGGGGCACCGTCACCTGGATCGGGCCGAGTGAAAACAAGACCTCTTGCGGAATGGGTACCACATATTTCAAAAAATCCGTAAACACAACAACCAATCCGGCAATGGAACCCGTATTTGTCACCACAAGTAGAGACCAACCGTACAAAAATCCGGCAAGGTCTCCAAAAGCTTCTCGGATATACACGTACATGCCGCCGCGCTTGGTGAAGAGTGTTCCTAACTCGGCAAAGGTGAGGGCACCCGTAAGAGTAACGAGGCCGCCAAGCAACCAAACCCCAATAATCAGGGTATGATCGGGCAAGAAAGCCCCTACTTTGGTTCCGGCAGCACGAAAAATACCGCTCCCAATGGCCGCACCAATGGCGATCATGGTGAGGCTAAAGAGCGTAAGGCTTTTTTTAAACTCTTGAGACATGTGTTTGCGGGGATCAAGGGATGAATAAATCGTATGAAGATAACGTAATGCAAGCACCCTCACCAACTTCACTGGGTATATTCTACTAAATAAAGCCTGCTGTTCAAGTATTGGATCACCGAATCCTCCATTTTCCCATGCCAAACCCCTTTGGAACCCATCGGAAACACATTGAAATTTGCACGTCCACCAACCTGCTGGCCGCAGAGTGGGCAAAGACTGGTGCGCCGGAGGGTGCCGTGGTTTCTACGGATTTCCAGACCGCCGGAAGAGGCCGTTTGGGGCGTGCATGGGATTCTGATTTGTCGCATAATCTTATGTTTTCACTGGTTCTAAGACCCGTAATGAAGCCAGAAGACTATGGACAAGTGGTACTGGTGGCGGCAGTGGCCGTTTCGGAAGCCCTCTCGGAGATTTTGCCTCCAGACGTTGTACAAATCAAGTGGCCAAACGATGTGTTATTGGCCAGAAAAAAGGTTTGCGGTATGATTATAGAAACCATCAGTGGAACCGATGCCCTTATTTTAGGGATTGGCTTGAATGTGAACCAATCTTCATTCTCCGAGGCATTGCACCAAAAAGCAACCTCACTGGCCATATTTTCCGGCAAAATCTTCGATCGAGAAGTGCTGTTGGGTTCCATACTGAACTCTTTAGAAACCCATCTGCACCATTTGTATCAACAAGGCGTTTCGGATGTACGGCGGCGCTATTTGGCAACCTTGGCGGGATTGGGAGAGCGAATCACCCTTCGCGAGGGCCAAGAAGTCATACATCAGGGCATTTTGGCAGGTGTAAATGAAAGAGGGCATCTAATGGTGATGGAAAAAGGGGGAATTCGGGTTTTTGTGGCGGGTGAAGTGAGTTTGTCGGATTTTTATACAACCGCAGAAAATCCACTCCAGCCCCCAACATAAAAAGGCATCTGGCCCATTCCATAAGTATTTGCGGCGTTTTAAACCTCGCCGCTTCTTTTTGATCTTCCTGTAGGTAGGTTTTGGAGAAGTCATGCGTTCCCAGAAACTTTTTTTGCGTATCTTATCCAACCCCATTTTATACCCTAAACGAATTACGGACCAACCATGTCTATCTGGATCACAATCGTTTTGGACGGTGTGGGCATCGGCGAAGCACCCGACGCCCATGAATATGGAGATGAAGGCTCCAACACATTAGGCCATATTTGTACGTTGGCACGTCCCGCCTTGCCCAATCTCACGGCGGCAGGTTTAGGCAATATTGCTTCACTGACGGGTGTTCCGGCTGTTCCACATCCGCAAGCTGTTTTTGGGAAAATGCAGGAAGCCTCCGCAGGCAAAGACAGTACGACGGGGCATTGGGAACTGGCCGGATTACCGTTGGATGCGCCTTTCCCAACGTATGCGGATGGTTTTCCAGAAGACCTTGTGGCGAAGTGGGTATCACTTTGCAAACTTCCGGGTGCGCTGGCAAATTGCGTGGCCTCCGGAACCGCCGTCATCGAAAAGTACGGAGCCGAGCACCTCAAAACAGGCAAACCAATTGTTTATACCTCGGCAGACAGCGTTTTTCAAGTGGCTGTCCATACCGACTGTGTGCCCATTGAAACCCTCTATCACATCTGCGAAATTGCCCGCAACGAAGTGTGTGTAGGACCTCATGCCGTAGGCCGTGTTATTGCAAGACCCTTTACCGGTGAACCGGGTGCATTTCGGCGGCTTTCCGGTCAGCGAAAAGATTTTTCTTATTTACCTACCCATACCACCTTGCAGGAAGCGCTCCAGAAACAAGGCGTTCGGACGATCGCCATCGGGAAAATTGGCGACCTCTTTGGAAATGTGGGCTTTGATGAAATCCGAAAAACCAAGTCCAATGCCGAAGGCATCAACCGTACCATCGAAGCCATACAGGACATGCAGAAAACGGGCGAACGGGCCTTCATTTGGACCAATCTCGTGGACTTCGATCAGGAATATGGTCACAGGAACGACGTATCCGGATTTTCAGCGGCCTTGCAGGCGTTTGATGCGGCTCTTCCGGAAATTCGGGCTGTATTGCCCGAAGAGGCACGCTTGTGTATCACCGCCGATCATGGCAACGATCCATCCACCCCCAGCACCGATCACAGCCGAGAATACGTCCCTCTGTTGCTCTTTGGTAGCCCTGTCATCCGCGACATCGGAACCCGTGGCACCTTTGCAGACCATGCGCAGACGGTGGCCGCATACTTTCAATGTACGTTTGAAGCGCCGGGATCTGCGTTTTAGGCGTCTAACTTGAACTTTATCCTACCTTTGCAAAAAAGTGACCGATTTTCCCTTATCTTTTACACTTTGCGCCCAAAACAAGCATCAATGCACCGGATTTTTTTGTTCTGCCTGTTCTTTATTGGGGTGGCCGGTTGTGTACCCAAAGCCATCCCAGATAAGGCGCCTGTTAAACGTTTTGTGATGCCTACCGAAGGACTCACCCCTGCCGAGTCTTTTGTTAAAGACCGAATCCAAAAAGAGGGTATTCATGTAGTACACTTCTGGGCGCCGTGGTGTGGAAATTCCATCAACGAGTTAAAATCTGGTTGGTATGAAGCCATTGGGACGTATGCAGCAGACGAAAGCGTGACATTTACCTTTGTGACCCTCTGGAATCAGGGTAAAAGTGCCCGTGATGTGATGAACCGATACCTGATTCCCGAAACCGTATCCGAACAAGTACAACCAGACTTAGAAAACTCGGATGAATACATCCATCGTCGTCGTATTTTTTTGGGATTGCCTGTAACTTGGACGCCCACTACCTGGGTCTTCCATAAGTCTGGGCAATTGGCCTATGCGTTCAATTATGGCGAAACGACGCCCGAAATACTCAAAAATGCCATCGAAGGCGCTCGTGCATCGTGGCACCACGATTAAGCGACGTTAACGCCCAGCATACCGAATTTAATCCATTAACCTGTATCCCCTAACCGAAACCCCAGCCGAATGAATGCCCGTTTAATGCATCGGATTGCCGCCGGATTTTCCTTCTTATACGCATTTGTGGTCTATTTTCTAACGATGGCCGATACTGTGTCCTTCTGGGACTGTGGCGAGTTTATTGCCATTGGTCATGGTTTACAGGTCTCACACCCGCCCGGTGCACCTTTTTATATGCTTATCGGACGGCTCTTCTCCATGTTTATGCCGGCTTCCCAAATTGCATGGAGCGTCAACTTGATCTCGGTTCTCTCTTCTGCCGGAACTGCCTTGCTTACGTATCTGATTGTCACCCGGATGATCGAAGAGTGGAAAGGACGTCTTGAAGATTGGGAAGGTCTGGACTTGGTGGCAGGATTGGGTGGCGGTCTTATAGCAGCCCTTACCTTTACCGTCACCGACTCGCACTGGTTCAACTCGGTGGAAGCCGAGGTATATGCCATTTCTATGTTTTTCACCGCTTTGGTGGTTTGGTTAACCTTTAAATGGGTGGACCAAGTACGCCGCGATGAACAAAAATTAGGTGGGCAACTCGGTGGGGTTTCTTCCCGATGGCTTTTGCTGATTGCATACTTATTTGGACTGGCCACCGGGGTCCACTTGCTGAATTTATTGGCTATCTTTTTTACGGGCCTGTTGGTGTACTACGAAAAATTCGACAAGCCGGAGTTTACCAATGGGAGGCGATTCAAAGGCATTCTTATCACAGGACTTTTGTCTTCGATCATTTTCTTTATCATTTATCCGGGAATCATCCAAAGCCTGCCCTCTTTTGCGGGCAATTCGGGCGCACCAGGGCTTGTGATGTTGGTTGTACCTTTTGCGGTAGCTGCATTGGTTTACTACTCTCATATCAATAAAAAACAATTGCTTAATTTATTTAGTATTGGTTTGTTGTTGGTGATTATTGGATACTCCACCTATGCCCTGATATTCATTCGCAGTGCCGCGAATCCACCAATTGATGAAAATGACCCCGAAACGGTGGATGCCATCGTCTCGTATCTGAAACGCGAACAATATGGCAGAACGCCATTGCTTACGGGCGCTTCTTACGACAACAACACGGGAACCATAGACCCAGAAAAGAACAAACTTTTCCCACGTCGGTGGTCAGATCAAAGCCAAGAACATATCCGGTTTTATGCACAGTTCGACTCAGATTGGGACTTTTTCTGGCGGTATCAGGTAAATCATATGTATATCCGTTATTTCCTCTGGAATTTTGCGGGGAAAGCCGGAGACTTCCAAGGCGCTCCTTGGATTGCTTTTCCGGATGCAAATATCGAAGCCAACATGCAAACCCCCAGCGAGAAAAAATCGCACAATGCTCTTTATGGGCTGCCGCTTTTGTTGGGATTAATCGGGCTGGGCTGGCACATTAAACAAGACTGGCGACGGGCTTTTGCGTTGGGGATTTTATTTTTCGTTACCGGAATTGGCATTATCCTCTACCTGAACCAAACCCCAATGCAGCCACGGGAGCGCGACTATGCCTATGTAGCCAGTTTTTGGGCTTTTGCCTTCTGGATCGGAATTGGTGCGACGGGATTGATCGAATTGGCCGGGCAGGCCCTTAGAAATTTTGCCTCCTCTGCCAAAACTGGCGTAGCAGGGGCCATTCTGGCGGTTTGTTTTGTTGCCGTACCGGGCCATATGCTCATGGAAAACTATGCCGACCACAACCGAAAAGGCGAACGTGTGGCATGGGATTATGCCTGGAATATGTTGAATTCTCTTGAAAAAGATGCCATTATTTTTACCAATGGCGATAACGACACCTTCCCGCTTTGGTATCTGCAAGAAGTGGAAGGGGTCCGACGCGATGTCCGCGTTGTCAACCTCTCGTTGCTACAAACACCGTGGTACATCCGACAATTAAAAAACCAAAAGTCTCATCATGCGGCGCCTTTGCCCATTTCTATGACCGATGCAGCCATAGACGCCATAGACATCCAGCCCATTGAAGGGGGGGGGCAGAAGGTATCTCTTCCAGTAAATCCAAGCCTTTTCCAATCTGGCGGGGTTTTCTATCATGCCATGGCAGACTCGCTACAGGCACCTGCAAAGATGGAATGGACCGTAAAAGGACATCCATACTCCGAAGAAATCAGCCTCTTGTATCCAAATGATCAGGCGGTATTAGATGTGATCAAAACCAATGCCGAGCAAGGTTGGAAACGCCCCATCTATTTTGCGGTCACTGTTGCACCAGATGGCTTGGTTAATTTGGAAGATTACCTTCAGTTAGAAGGGTTGGCTACAAGGGTCGTCCCTATTCAGCACAATGAATCCCAAGGACGGGTGGTACCAGATGTCATGCTCCGGCGGACAGCACAGTTCCGTTTTACGGGTCTAAACGACCCCAATATCTACTTCGACGAAAATATTCGGGGCATGACGGATAACTACCGGACGCTTTTCCTACAGTTGGCAGACCAATTGATTCGCTCCGGTAAAACAGCTGAGGCAAAACAAGTGGTAGAGCGACTGGCGAAGCAGGTAGATCCAAAAGTGATCCCTCCAGACTTCTATTCCACCTACCTGTTTTCGGAAACGTACCGCAAACTGGGAGAAACCAAGCGCGCCGATGAAATGATGCATACCGCAGAGAACATGGCCATCCGGCAATACAAAACAGGTACAGACGTAGAAAGAGCCCAACTCTATGCTGAACAAATCTGGCGGACCTATATGATTGGTGGGCAATTCGACAAAGCTGCACAATATGGACAACGATTGATGCGTGAACTTGGCTTGCAAAACGAGGAATACCGTATGGACGCCAAACAACTCAAAGACTTGTTCGAGGAATCCAAGCGGTATCAAGAAGAGCAAGAACGTGCCACCGACGATACCTTACGAAGCCTGCCCGATACCTTGCAACAGTAATCGGACCAAAAAATATGATGGTTTATACGGAGGCTCACAAGGTCTCCGTTTTGGTTATGATCAATCCCACAAAAGACCGAATCGTATGGCCGAAACAGTCCCTTGCCCGTTTTGTTCACCAATAGTGGAGAACGTTGTTTTTGCAGAAGATGCAACTTGCAGGGCTATTTATAACTTGTCGCCGATCTTACCGGGCCATACTTTGGTAATTCCCAAACGGCACGTGGTACGTATTGCGGAATTAAGCGCGGATGAATGGGTGGGATTCTGGGATTTTGCACGCCAAATGGCCACTTTTATTATGACTTGCTTCCATGCCGATGGCTGCGATTGGACCATTCAGGATGGCCGCTCTGCCGGACAAACCGTGGAGCACCTACACCTACACCTTATTCCGCGTTATACCGGAGATTTGCCAAAGGCAGGCGATTGGTACCCGCGTCTGGTGGCACAGCAGTCGGGGGACTCTTCTCAAAGACCTCGCTTGCGTCCGGACGAGATGGCGCAAATCATTCAGCACCTCCGCACTAAAAAAGACATGGAAAATTGCTTTGGTCAGTTGAAATGCGCCCCGTGATAATCGTTAGTCGTCGCTTGCCCCGCAACTGCACCATTCACCCGATCAATTGCTCGTCGAGCGGATTTATATTTACGCTATTTCAATTTCTCCTTCTGCTAAATCAACCCAAAATCAAAAGCAAACAAATTCCTACAACAGTGGATGACGGAAACTTTCTTTAAGAATGATTCGAAGATGACTTATTTATTTGTTTTTAAATAGTCTGTGGAAAGTGTAGAGGGATTTTTTATGAAAATCTTACTATTTTTTGTAGTTTATAACATCAAGATAATTTTTACATAGATTTTATTCTTTTAAATTAATTACGTATTTTCATTTGCAATTTAGAAGAGGTTTTGGTTTTTGTTTATTATAAATATCATTTTTTCCTTTTTCTTGGATCAAATGAAACAGCTAATGTCCAGCTATTAATCAACATATTTTCTCTTACTATAAGTACTGGCATCGTGTCAATCTCTTCAATTAATCTTAATGCTTCTTTGTTAAATAACTCATTGTCTGATTTTAGGATATTTTTTTGTATAATTTTTCCTCTTCTATCTGCTTTTACTCTTATGAAGACTCTTGTAAGTGTATCTATTTTAGGAACACTATCCCAATTGACTCTGTCTTCAAAAAATTGTTTCAAATTATTCAGATCTCTAAAATCAGATTTTACTATTCTATTTATATGTTTTTTCTTATATTTCAATATACCTTTTTTGAAAAAATAATCTATTTCTTTTTCATAAATAGAACCGTAACCCATGTGAATATAATTTAGTAATTTACCCGAAGGACTCATAATTATTCCTGTAAACCAGTCTGCATATATTGGCTTCTTTACGTCCCTGTCCGTCAAGATTTTACTCAATTCAATTTTTTTATCATTTTGACAACAATCATAAACATCAACTAAAAACAGACTGTCATTTTGAACCTTAAAATATGCTATGTAACCTCTCCAACAAGAAGTCAGAAAGCATGAATCGTTAAAAATTTTAGGTCTTTTCTTGTTTTTGAAATACAACTCTAAAGGGTTGCTATAAATTTGCAAGGTATCCTTTCCGATAATTAAATAATCTGGTATTTGATGTGTTGCAAATACTTTATTTGAGATAAGAAGTAGTGCTATAATTAAGTTTTTTATTCGCATTATTAATCATCCCCACTTTTTTTACTTTTTTTTGTTAGGCTGAGCACCCTAATATGCAAAACCTATTTCTCATATTTTGGCATTACGAGAGGGACATACACAACAGAGCATCTATTTTGTTATTCCACCGTCACTTTCACCACTTGACCTTGTGGCGAGATGCGTTCACCGGGGCCAGGGGCTTGCGTGGGAAAGGTGGTAATGGGTAAGCCTTCTTGTGCATCGTCGGGAATATAGTAGGTTTTGCCGTTTTGCGCCACTTGCCGAATGATCTGGCATTGCCGCGAGAAGAATTCATCGGCGGCGGGTGGTCGTGTAGGGCAATTACCCATTCCAATTCCTGCGTCGCGTTCATTGGGCATATAATGCTTGTGGTTGCCGTGATTAATGGCCGAGTATGTACTATTGTCCCAACACCCCATTGCCCGCCCAAATGCAATCAGGACAAAAAGTATCAGAATGACTGGAATAAGTCTTTTGATCAGGGGTTTTTGGATTGGAGGTTGCAAGGCAACGGCGGGGTTCTGATTCATCATGTTAGGCATTTAAGGATTTGAGGAACTTCAACCATTTTGCGTGAATCGGGTTTCGGGTTGTCCCTAAATTTACCAATAATGCCATTAAGCTTTTAAACCGACGGTTCGCCGTAAAAAATCGGGCGATGTCCTTTCTGATGCGTATCTTCTTAAGGCTATCACATTGCATTTTGGATTAACTATTGTGTATGACAGATTTGGTCTTCCTTTTTGGCAAACGTTTTTTTACGCAAAACTGCATCTGGCAGGTTTTTACCTTGGGCGTTGGCGTATGGGTACTAAGCGTGGTGGGTTTATATGCCCAATCGGGTAGTATTCGTGGTGTGGTGGTGGACGAGGAAACGGGGCAACCTCTTTCTGGAGTGACCATTCGTTTACAGAAAGACGATGGCCTTACCCTACAAGGAATTTTTAGTGACGTGAACGGATATTTTGCGTTTGGTTCCCTAAGTCCAGATCGGTACTTTGTACGGTTTAGTTTAGTAGGGTACGAATCGCTCACAGAAATCATAGATCTGTATGCAGGTGGTTTAGAACGGCTAAGTTTGCGCATGGTTAGCACAACCGCCAAAGCGGGCAATGTCACGGTTTCGTCTCGTAAAAAGTATCAAGCGGGCATCGAGGCAGGTTCGGGGTTAACCACCATTCGTTCGGGCGATCTGGAGGCCATTCCATCTACCAGCATGTCGCGCGATTTGGCCTCCTTTCTCGAAACCATTCCCGGTTTTGTCTCCCCTGCGGATCGGGGGGGGCAATTATATGTACGTGGTGGAACGCCCACCCAAAACCAAGTATTGATAGATGGGATGGCTGTTTACCAACCTTTTCATATGGTGAGTGGCTTTTCGGTATTACCAGAAGAGTTGATTGCCCAAGCCGATGTTTATACGGGTGGCTGGGGGGCACGGTATGGCGGGCGATTGGCGTCGGTCGTGGACATTGGCACGCGGCATGGTCATAAAAGACGATTTGCAGGCGCGGCTTCGGTAGATCCTTTTCTCGGAGCGGTCCGGGTAGAAGGGCCTTTGTATCCCGGTGCGGTCTCGTTTCTGGCCTCCTATCGCCATTCGTTGTTGGAACGTTTGCCGGGAAGATGGAAGCGCCCATTTGATTTTGGGGACGAGTTTGCGAAAATTCATGCTTGGCTGACGCCCACCAGCAGCGTGTCTTTGGTGGGGCTACGTGCGCATGATGTGGGCGACTTAGGCGGTTTGGGGAATCCGGATGACCGCATATCTTGGAGAAATCAGGGAATAGGTGGTCGCTTTTTATACCTCCCGCCTTCCTTTCCGGCATTATTGGATATAACCCTCACGAGTACCCGCTTCGACTCGGCTTTTGGACCAGAAAAGGCCCCACGTAGGTTCGGGAAAGTAAAAGGATTTCAAGGGGGGTTTAATTTTGATTACTTGCTTCAGCATTGGGAAGCCCGCTTTGGGATGTTTGCCCGCATCAATCAGTTCGATTATCGTATTGATCGAAAAGCGGATCAGGAAAATTACACCATCGAAGGTGGAGGATATTTTGATGCGGCTATTTTTCTGAGTGACCGTCTGACGGTAGAGCCCGGAATCCGTATGCACAACTTTCCGAGTCAAGGAGTTAATACTTTGGAGCCACGTTTCCGTGCAACTTGGTTTCCTAAAGGGAAAGAAGACGGACGACAATGGCATATCGCGGTGGGGCAGTATCACCAACAGATTATTGGGTTACAGGATGAACATGATGTGGGTGAAGTGTTTACGGTTTGGGCGCCTGCAATTTTTGAAGTGCCTACGGCTTGGCATTTTATGGGTGGGCAACGACATCGTTTGGCCAAATGGCTTTGGTTACAGACAGAACTCTATCATAAAAGCTTGTCCTCTCTTACGGCTTTGGCTGGCAATGACGGCCTACAAGCTGCAACGGGAAAAGCGTCTGGAATGGATGTACAATTCAGGGCCTCAAGGTTGTCTGGTGGTATCTCGGTGGCATATAGTTTAGCCCGTGTGGTGTATTATACGGCCAACGCAACGTTTTACCCCGGCCACGATCGGCGCCACAACCTCAGTCTTGCTGGTAACTGGCAAATGGGACGGCTAAGGCTCGGTGCAAAATGGCAATTGGGGAGTGGTTTTCCTTATACCCCCTTCTTCGGATTTGCAGCTACGTTACCTATTCAAGGAGATGATCCAAGTTTTGTAAATGAAGCAGCCGTCCAAAGACCTGTTTTCGGCGATCCATACGCTCAAAGGTTGCCTGTGTATAGCCGCATGGATGCCTCGTTGGAGTGGATAGTGGAAAATAAGTGGCTTAAATTTAGCCTAATGGCTGGCGGCCAAAATCTTTCAGGACGCAATAACCTGTTCTACTATGATCTTTATGCGGATAAACGGGTAGATCAATTTGGCTTTTTCCCAACAGTGGGCATGAAGGTCGAAGTGAAATAGGGCACAAAGCCAAGAGGGGTGGAGATCATGGGCATTTGATGCTTAGAAATGGCCTGATGTATTCCATGACATTTGCAGTATAGACCCGAAGGCGCAAAAAATGGGTACCGACCGTAAAAAAAGCGCCCTAATTGGACGCTTTTCTCAACTGAAGCCATATCCCTCAGTTTACATACACGGTTTGATCCGGTAACTCCACCACAGGATTTTGTCCGAATTTAATTAGGGTGCGATAATGAGAGCCGACCGCAATAGCGAAGGTGTCGTGCTCATGATACGGAACCCCATATTTTTGGGCCACCTCCTTAACAATCGGGCTGATGTTGGGGTAATGTACACTACATACTTTAGGAAAGAGATGATGCTCGATTTGGTAATTCAAACCACCGATATACCACGAAAGTAGTTTATTTCGGCGTGCAAAGTTGGAAGTAGTTTCCATTTCGTGTACCAACCAATGGTTGTGGATAAGCCCCGTATCGTCATATTCGGGGTGATCGGTTTCTTCAACAACGTGTGCCAACTGGAAAACAACGCCTAAAATGAGGCCTGCGGTAAGGTGTGCCGTTAGAAAACCAATCAGGAATTGCCACCAAGTGATGTCCAAAAGCATCAGCGGCAGAACAATCTGGTAGGCAATAGTGATGGTTTTCATCACCCAAAGCGTTATCCATTCTTTTATGGGGTGCTTTTTATTGATATAGGGCCCCAATTTTTTAGCAAAAAAGTATTTAAAGTCTTTGATCACCAACCAAAATACGGTGGCAAAAGAATAGGCTGGAAAAGCCAGAATATGTTGAAAGCGATGGATGGTCTTATGGGGCGTGTGTGGAGAAAGTCGTACAAATGCTGCCACTTCTAAGTCTTCGTCGTGTCCATGCACATTGGTATAGGTATGATGAATGACGTTATGGGTTATTTTCCACATATACCCATTCGCACCCAGCATGTCGAACGATAGTCCCAATATCCAATTTAGGCGTTCGTTGGAGGAATAAGCACCATGTAGGGCATCGTGCGAGATGGAAAACCCAATTCCCGCCATAGAGATGCCAAGCAATACACTCAGCCCCCACATCTGCCAGACGTTAAATCCACCCAAGAGGATCAGTAAGTAACAAGACACAAATGCGCCCAATATGATGATGGTTTTGAGGATCATCTCTGTATTGGCGTGTTTAGATAAGTTGTTTTGTTCAAAGTACTCATGGACCCGTTGTCTCACTTCTTTGGTGAATGCCCGGGCGAGGGTGTTGTCAAAACGTACTTTTACGGTAGCCATAACCTTATAGTGCTTAATGGATGGAACGGTAAAACAAGAGGTTAACCAAAACATGAATAAAAACCTAATAAGGATTTGTCAATTTTTTGATCCAGAAGGGTTCTTTCGCTTAAAAACGATGGATGACCAAGCTGTTCTGGTTGTTGAAAGGCGAACAACATAGGCCCCTTGCGCCAAATCGGGAACTTCTATCAAAATCAATGGATTGCCAGAAGAGGTTTTCCATGTTTTCGCATAGCGTTCCCTCCCCAATAAATCGTAAACCGATACCGTAAACGGGCCTGTGAGGGCTTTGGGCAGATGGATGGAAAACTGGTCTGTGATGGGGTTCGGAAAAAGGGACAAATGGTATGACCCAAGAGCAGGTAGTTCGGTTGTTGAAGAGACGGAAACCGGGAGGAAGCGCGGAGTGGCTGCCATAAATCCGCCGCCCTCCGAGCCAAATATCATGCTGGGCAAGGTATTGGAAGGTGTCCACACAATGGTGGCAGGAGCCAAGTGACGGAGAACGTAGCTTTCCTGTCCAATCCCCCTAAAAGGCTTATTGGGGCTGCCCATGCCATCCTGCATCCAAATGGCATCTACGGCTCCGGTAGAGATGTTTTTATAGACGAAGACACCGTCGGACTCGCTTCCTACGACCAAATAAGCGGGCCACAATTGGTTGTTCCGAGGTTGTAACAAAAAGGAGGGCTTGCTAAACCCATTAACCGAAATACCCGCATATTGGTCGGATTCTTTTGAAAAGTCGGGCACTTGCGGTGAACCAACATTCCGGTATAGGGTAAGCATTCCTGAAGCATCGCCCACCAGTAGGTCTAAATCTCCGTCGCCGTCTATATCCGCCAAGGCAGGTGCACTGTAGGTGCCTACAAAGATATTGGCATATGTTCGGCTGATTTCCCGAAAGCTATTGTTCCCTTCATTGCGGTAATACCGTATTCTGCCGTTTTGCATACCCAGCAATAAGTCCATGTCTCCGTCTGCATCTATGTCTCCAAAAGCGGGCGCTACATTATAGGCCCCCGTAATATTGAGGAAATTGGGGTCTTTTAGCACGTATCCGGGTTCTTGTTTGCTGCCTATGGACTCGAAGAGGGTGAGTCGTCCAAAGTTTGGAGAGCCAGCATGGTCTTCGTTACCCACAACAAGGTCTAAGTCGCCATCTTGGTCATAATCAAAAAAAGCGGGGCTACTTTTCCGGCCAAGATCGGGCAGGTATAGAAAGCGTTTGGTTTCCTGGGTATAAATGGGTTTTTGGGCGGTTCCGGTGTTTCGGTAGAAGAAAAGATTCTGGATGGCGTCTCCTTGTTTATCTGGACAAAAGCCGCCCTGCACACCAATAAAAAGGTCTTGGTCGCCATCGCCATCGGCATCTCCAAAAGTGGTGAGGTTAAATCCGGAAGTTTGCAGGTTAAGGCCCTGAACAAGGAAATTGGCATATTGTGATTCGGCTTTCGGAAATGCAAAGGCGGGTTGCGAACAGGTTCCGGTATTTTGGAGTTGTAACAAACCTGCAATAAAGGTATCGGTCCACAGTATATCGGGTTTTCCACTTCCACTTACGTCATAAAATGTGATACTGGCCGCCCCATGTTGTAGCGATTTGGAAAGGGCTTGTCCGTCGCAATAAGTCCCAAGTAACGAAATGTCCGCAAATCGGTCCGACCGCTTGGTATATCGAGGAAGTCCTATTGCTGTTTGGCCTACCTGCTCGTAAAACGTAATGGTTCCGGATTGATTGGTGGTGAAATAATCTAAGTCTGCATCACAATCTATGTCGGTGAATTGCGGAATAGAACCTATTTCTGCAAATACGGCTTTTCCTTCGGTATCCAATAATACCTCCGTTAATTTCGTGGTAATAAAGCGAGTTGCTGTTCGTTGCACCCGCCAGACCTGAATGTTGTCGAAATTATTGGCGGCAAAAAGCAGAAAGGAGTCCGCTTGTTCGGGCCAGAGTTGAAACCAGTTTCCGGAAAAAACCTCCGGGAAGGCTTGTAGATGCTCTAAAATCAATCCTTCTGTGGGGTCATTCCGGAAGAAAAAAATCTGATCTTGCTGGTTCTGCAAAAAAAGGTCTGGGTGATTATCACCCGTTACGTCTAACCACTGGAGTTGGGGGGTGTTCAGTCCGCCAACGGGCCAAGAACGATAAGGCTTTCCAGCCTCGTCCCATACGGACAAAGGCTTGGCGGAAAAAGATTGTGCATTAGGGCCTTCGTAAGTGCTGGTCAACCAGAGAAAGAGTCCGATTACACCGAAGAATCTGACAGAACGCATCATGTTCTATATGTTCAATTTAGATCTAAAGTACATTACTTTTTTTCTCAGCCGCAACGGAGTCTCGAAGAAGAACATCCCGTTGGGTATCAACTTCTTTCACCTGAAAACGTTATGATTCCTATAACGTTCTTCATGCCGCTGCGTAATCGTATTTCGTATATTAATGAGCTAACCCAAAAATGATTCATACCCCCAAACAAGGTCCTGTTTATGGCAGACGAATTGAACGAAAACGACCTCCCTTCCGACGAAACCCTAAGTTCTGATACCCCCCGCATCGTCCCAATCAATATAGAAGAAGAAATGAAGGCGGCCTACATTGATTACTCGATGTCGGTCATTGTCAGCCGTGCGTTGCCGGATGTGCGTGATGGCCTGAAGCCCGTCCATCGTCGCGTCTTGTATGGCATGGATGAACTCAGTATGGGCGCGGGCAAAGCCTATAAAAAAAGTGCCCGGATTGTAGGGGATGTGTTGGGAAAATATCACCCACATGGCGATTCTGCCGTCTATCAGACAATGGTGAGGATGGCGCAGGATTTTGCCATGCGCTACCCCTTGGTGGATGGGCAAGGGAATTTTGGTTCCATAGATGGCGACTCGGCTGCGGCCATGCGTTATACCGAGGTGCGAATGACGCGTTTGGCCGAGGAAATGTTACGCGACTTGGGCAAGGAAACCGTGGACTTTGTACCGAACTTCGATGGCTCCTTAGACGAACCCGAAGTATTGCCTGCAGCCATTCCGAACCTGTTGCTGAATGGTTCTTCTGGTATTGCTGTTGGGATGGCCACCAATATTCCGCCCCACAATTTGGGGGAATTAATAGATGGCATCATTGCCTATATTGCCGACCGTGAGATTTCCATTGCAGATCTAATGGGCTATATCCCGGCGCCTGATTTTCCGACCGGGGCCATTATTTACGGAACTGCCGGGGTAAAGGAAGCCTACCTTACGGGCAGGGGCCGTGTGGTGGTCCGTGCCAAAATGCACGAGGAAACCGTGCATGGCCGCTCAGCCTTGGTTGTGACCGAAATTCCTTATCAGGTATTGAAGTCTGGGATTATCGAAAAAATTGCCCAATTGGTACGTGATAAACGCATTGAAGGCATCCATGACTTGCGCGACGAATCCGACCGCGAAGGGATGCGCATTGTGATCGAACTGAAAAAAGACGCCATTCCGATGGTAATCCAAAACCAGTTGTATAAATTTACGGCACTTCAGTCCACCTTTGGGGTGAATACGGTGGCGTTGGTGAAAGGTCGCCCACGTACCCTGAATCTCAAAGAATGTATCCAATATTATGTGGAACACCGCCACGAAGTGGTTACGCGGCGTACCGAATATGAACTGCGGAAGGCCGAAGCACGGGCACATATTTTGGAAGGACTCCGGATAGCCTTAGACTTTTTGGATGCCGTCATTTCCATCATCCGGCATTCTCCTAATGTGGATGAGGCCCAACAAAACCTGATGGCTGGGAAGTTCCCCAACAGCCTTTCGCCCGAAGACCGTGCGATTCTCGGATTACCCACCCACAATGAGTCTCTGTTTACCCTGTCTGAACTTCAGGCCAAAGCCATTCTGGAACTGCGTTTACAACGGCTTACAGGCTTGGAACGGCAGAAAATTGAGGATGAGTATCGTGCATTGATTCAAGAAATTGAGCGATTGCGGGCAATTTTGGCTTCGGAAGCCCTGCGCATGGAAATTATTAAGCAGGAGTTGGTGGAGATTCGGACGAAATATGCCGATCCACGCCGTACCCAAATTGACCCTTCGGGCGGTGATGAATTCATCATGGAAGACCTGATCGAAGACGTAACGACCGTTGTAACGATGACCCATCAGGGCTTGATTAAGCGGACTTCGGCCTCCGAGTATAAAGCGCAAGGGCGCGGCGGAAAAGGGCTGAAAGGAGCAGGAACCCGCGATGAAGACTACATTGAACAGCTTTTTGTTTGCGGAACCCACGACTGGCTTTTATTCTTTACTGATTTTGGGAAATGTTATTGGCTTCGGGTATATGAAATTCCGGAAGGCTCCCGAACCGCAAAAGGTCGCTCTATCCGAAACCTCATCCAAATTGATCAAGATGACAAGGTTCGTGCAGTGCTTTCGGTGGATAAAAACGATTTCGCCAGTACCGAATTCAAAAATACACACTTCATTTTCTCGGTAACCAAAAATGGTACGGTTAAAAAGACCCCTCTGATGGATTATAGCCGTCCACGTATGGATGGAATTCGTGCCCAAAACATCGAAGAAGGGGACCAATTGTTGGATGTGCGTATGACCGATGGCAATGTGGATATTATCTTGGCTTCTTCTGCCGGATATGCCGTGCGCTTCGAGGAACACCGGGTGCGTCCGATGGGGCGTACTGCGACGGGTGTAAGGGGGATTTCTCTTGCCGAAGGCGAAGTAGTGGTCGGGATGATTGCTGTAACAGACCCCAGTATGATGATCCTGACCGTCAGTGCGCATGGGTATGGAAAACGGAGCCTTGTAGAGGAATATCGCTTGACCAACCGGGGTGGGAAAGGGGTTACAACCCTCAAAGCCACTGAACGGACGGGGCCATTGGTCGCCGTTCGTGGAGTGACCGATGAAGATGACTTGGTAATTGCTACGATTAATGGCTTGTTAATCCGAATTTCGGCAGCTACCATTCGTGAAACGGGAAGAACCGCAGGAGGGGTAAAACTGCTTACCCTGAAAGAAGGCGATGCTATTGCGGATGTTTCGCGGGTGGTGAAGGACGAGGAGGAAGAAAATGGGCTTGGGGGCGAAGAGGTGGCTACGAACGAAAACGGGCCAGCGCCATCGAATGATGCGCCGGAAATTGCCTAAAGCCTCTGTCACATACACGCTATTCATTCATAAAAGAGGTTATCTCATAACGAGGTAACCTCTTTTATGACGTTCGTAGAACGTGTTTGAGCACTATGCTTCTTGCTCGGATAGCCAGCGCTCGGCATCTATGGCGGCCATACAACCTGTTCCCGCCGCCGTGATGGCTTGCCGATAGACATGGTCTTGGGCATCACCGCAGGCAAAAACCCCTGGAATATTGGTATAAGTATTGCCCGAACCTGTTTTTAAATATCCGGTCGCGTCCATATCCAACTGCCCTTTAAAAACATCCGTGTTGGGCTTGTGTCCAATCGCAACAAAAAATCCGGAAACAGGCAAGGTTTGTGCGGTTCCGGTTTGTGTATTTTCGAGGGCAAGCCCAGTAACTTCCTTTTCTCCCAAAACATCCGTTACCACCGTGTTCCAGATGACTTCAATCTTTGGATTGTTTAAAACCCGCTCCTGCATGATTTTGGAAGCACGGAAGGAATCTCTCCGATGAATTAGATACACCTTCGAAGCATGGCGGGTAAGGTAGTGGGCCTCTTCCATCGCGGTATCGCCCCCACCGACAATCGCAATTTCTTGGTTTTTAAAGAATGCCCCATCGCAGGTGGCACAGGCCGAAACACCATATCCGCGCAACCGCAATTCGTTTTCAAGACCAAGGTACATGGCCGAAGCTCCTGTGGAAACAATAACCGCATCCGCAAGAACCGGAATTTCCTCATCCACCACCAATTTAAAGGGTCTTTCCGAGAAATCCACTTCCGTCACCATGCCCCAACGAAGATCCGCGCCAAATCGTGTAGCCTGATCACGGAACCGCTGCATCATCTCTGGCCCCATAATCCCTTCCGGAAAACCCGGAAAGTTTTCTACATCCGTTGTGGTCATGAGTTGTCCTCCCGGCTCAGGTCCTTCAAAAACCACAGGGCTTAAGTTTGCACGCGCCGCATACAATGCCGCTGTTAGTCCGGCTGGTCCTGTACCAATAATGACAACCTTTAGTCGCTCGGCAGTCACAAAATTTAGTTCGTTGATCATATCTGTTTTATCCAAAAAGAGAACCCGGTATCACCCGGGCAACTCTTTATTATATATAGGTTTATCAGACAACAGATCCTGCCTTTTCGATCGCCTGGTCTAAATGTGCAGCCAACTTCTTCTTAGGTACGGCGCCAATGATCTGGTCCACCACTTTGCCTTTATGGAAGACCAACAAGGTGGGGATGGAACGAATGCCGTATTGGCTGGCTACATACTGGTTTTCATCCACATTTAGTTTCACAACTTTCGCTTTGCCCGCATATTCATTGGCCAACTGCTCAACGGCCGGAGCAATCATCAAACAAGGACCACACCAAGCGGCCCAAAAATCCACCAATACAGGAACATTACTGTTTAAAACTTCGGCCTGAAAGGTTTTGTCGGTTACTGCAAGTGCCATTTTTTTATATGTTTAGGTTGATGTATGTTAATGATTAAGTTTGGAGGGCGCATGGAGGGTCTCTACATAGCGCAATTTGGCAAAGAAGACCTCGAAATCCTCGCGCATCCGCTCCCATGCTTCCAGATTGATACAATAACAGACCGAAGTG
This sequence comes from Bacteroidetes Order II. bacterium, assembly GCA_016788705.1. Taxonomy (NCBI): domain Bacteria; kingdom Pseudomonadati; phylum Bacteroidota; order unclassified Bacteroidota Order II.; species Bacteroidota Order II. bacterium. The sequence continues at coordinate 32,211 of JAEUSQ010000038.1, read as the reverse complement.
CCTTCCACTTTTCCATAGACCAGTCCTATTTGGCGCAGTTCCTTTAAGTGTGCAGAAATGGTGGGCTGTGCTAAGGGCAAGTCTAATTTGCCGCAATGTGTGGCGCCACGCTCCATCAGTTGTTCCAATATGGCAATCCGCGCTGGGTGGGCCAGAATACGTGCAAAACTGGCCAACTCGTTTTGTGGAACGCTAAATGATTCGGTATTGATTGCACCCATCTTATTTTATTGATTAATCGAAATATACAAATATTATAATGTATAAATCAAGCCCTTGCTTTGTGAAGTGTTTTCTTAGGAATTAGGGTAAAAGCAAGCCTTCTTCGCCCTCCTCTCCTCTTCGCGATTTTTTTAGCGGCTGGGTTTGGGTAGGGCCGTGCATAGGTGGAGAGGTAGTGGTTCCCGAAGTAGTAGTTGTTTCGCGAGAAAGCTGGCCGGATTCTGGGGCAATGAGCGGTAACTGTGTAGGGGAAAGCCGGAAAACATCCTTGATTCCATCTAATGTTCCGAGCACGTCTCCACTTGCAGATTCTTTTAAGACAAGCTCGCGCGTTTGTCCGGTGGTTGTTTGAATGCGTAACAAATGGGTGCCTTCTGTTTTCAGGGCGTTCGCTTGAACTTCCGTCACAAAGGCATCAGCCTTTAATGCGCCTAATCGGCGGAGCCATTTAACGGTGCTAAGGGTGTCGGCAGTGGTTCCAATGCCATTCCGGATCAATTGCCAACGACCATTGCTGTTGACCACTTCATATTTTTCATCGGGTATAGAGACCGAAATCCGCTGAATGGTCGAGATGGGTAACCGGAGGACCGTTGTAGAACGCCAATCCGACACATTGGCATTGGTAGAAAGGTTGCCTCTTGCCTGAATGACTTGTGGATCATTGCCTATCCGTAGGAAAAATGAGGCGCCATCTACGGTGGTGTTCCCTAAAATGAGGGTTCTGGTATTTTTTCCAAGCGTGAGTACGATGGTTCGGGCAGAGGATGCGACCCCATAAGCGGCGTATCTGTCGGGCGAATTGGCCACAATACTTTCTGGTTTAAGGGCCACAATTTGGTCTAATAGCCTGACAATGGCGAGTGAGTCCGCTGGACTTTGTTGGGGGCTGGTTATGTGCCATCCTGCTGCACCTTTTAGCAGTTTTAACGTGTCTTGACCCGTCACACGAATTTCGATGGCGTCAATTTCTTCGGGCTTGATGCCCCAATTAGGAAGCTTAACAGTTGACTCCTGCCCACCGAAAATGCCTGCAAAATAGCCCATTACCAGCATGGCGGCCAGTATCGAGGTGAGCAAGAGAACCTGTCCTTGTTTCATAGTTTTTTACGATTGATTAAAAGGTGTCCTTGACAAAAATATACGGTATTGATTTTACGATGAAACGATGGTTTCTAAAAAAAACAGTGGAAGTTGTCCCTATACGCCAAAACCACAACCACTCTTTTTCTTCGGACAGTTCTCTCCCATAGTGTCTTAGATCACCTTTTAAGTTTGTAAAAACAAAATTTAAGGCAAATGGATTGATGAACGTCGCAAAGCATCCAAAAGCGTGGCATGGCCCATCTTGCCTCGGCTTTATACTCGTTTTTTTTTTGAGACCGCTCTCTAGCGATAACAGTAATGCATTTCCCCGCTTTTAAAACAAGGTAAGTACCCCTTTCGCCCATTTGGCTTCGTGATTTAAAAGCCAGTCTTTGCGCCAAATTCCCCCACCATATCCAGTAAGTTGGCCATTCTTTCCGATCACGCGGTGGCATGGAACAACAATACTGAGGTTGTTTCGACCATTCGCTGTGCCAACAGCCCGTATGGCTTTGGTGTCTCCGATGCGCTGTGATAGTTCAAGGTATGAAAGGGTTTCCCCGTAGGGAATATGCATCAGTTCCTGCCAAACCCGCAGTTGGAAATTGGTTCCGGTTTGCTGCATGGGGAAAGAAAACGTGCGTAGCCGTCCGGAAAAATAGGCATTAAGTTCCTCTATGGCTGTCTGGAGGTGAGGTGGCAGATCGGGGCTTGATGGTTGGCGAATGGGCGAGGCCCCCTTTCCGCCCTCAAAATAAAGGGCTGTGACAAATTGGTCATTTGCCCGAATTTCAAGTGGTCCGATGGGGGCATCTAAATAAAAAAAGAAGTGATTTGTCATATCTTCCGGGTTCCTACTTTAAACAACCAACAAGGTAAGTTGTCTGATGAATGATTTCCAACGCCTAAAGCGAAAAATTCGGCACATGCTGCACACATGGCGGGGTTTAGATTTGATGGTGAATATGTATAACGATGAGACAGGCGTACCACTTGAACAAGGATATTGGTATGCGTCGTCTGCCGAACTTCCGGAACTGAAGCGCTTGCTGAAGGAACTGAAGCCACGTAAAAACGATGCCCTCCTTGACGTGGGTTGCGGAAAAGGGGCGGCCCTCCTCTTATTCCAAAAGGCAGGATTTGGAACGGTAGAGGGGGTGGAATTGTCTGAACGATTGGTGGATATTGCCCGTAGAAACATGCAAATTCTTCGCCAAGACATCTTTATTCATCATGCGGATGCCAAAACCTTTACCGACTTTGACCGATTTTCGCACCTATACTTTTTTAATCCGTTCCCAGAGTCGGTGATGTCGTGTGTGATGCGCCATGTTATGGCTTCGTTGTTACGTAATGACCGCCCTTTAACCATTCTCTATTACAACCCAACGTGCCACGAGGCGATCATGGCCGGCGGTGCGTTTCGGTTAGACAAAACCCTTCTCACCTCCGACCTCCACCACTGGATATACACGTATGTGCATAATCCTGAAAATAATAATCCGTTATGAAGCCCTCACCTCGTTATGAAACCACCGATTTCTGGAAAAAAGTTGCTGAAGAACTCTCGCGCAGACAAGTGGTTCAGCTAATGGTGGTAGTGCAAAGCAGCGGAAGTAGTCCGGGGAGGGCAGGCTTTAAAATGGCAGTCACCAAAGAAACGCTCTGGGGAAGCATTGGCGGTGGGATAATGGAGATGAATATGGTCGCAGAAGCCCGGAAGCGGCTTGATGCTGCCGAAGTGACAACCATTTTACGCAAACAAGTACATCGAAAAAATGCCCCCGAAGCCAGTGGGATGATTTGCTCTGGCGAACAGATGATAGTGTTTATGTCTTTGTTTCATAAAGACTTATTGGTGGTTAATAAAATATTAAACTGCTTTCAATACCAAAATACAGGGCTTAGAATCACTCCCACAGGTTTGCACTTGGTAGCAAAAACGTCGGTCTTAACCTCGGAATTTGACCGCTCGGCAGATGGTTTTACGTACACCGAGAGATTGGATCAGCGACCGCAGTTATTTCTAATTGGTGGTGGGCATTGTGGTCTTGCCTTGTCGGAACTGATGGCAAAACTGGGATTTTGTGTCCGCTTGTTTGATAACCGCCCCCACTTGAACACAATAGCCGCAAATCATTTTACCGAAGAGGTCACGATTTTGGATTATACCACCATCTCCTCATACATTCCCGAAGGCGCTCAGCACTATGTGGTGGTGATGACGCTGGGTTTCCATACCGATGAGGTTGTGATGCGGCAGCTACTGGGGAAGACATTTGCGTATTTGGGTGTTCTAGGAAGTGTTGCTAAAATGAAAACACTCCTTCATAAACTCCGAAAAGAAGGGTTTTCTGAACAGGCATTGGCGTTAGTACATACACCCATTGGCCTTCCAATACACTCAAAAACTCCGATGGAGATTGCTGTGAGCATCGCCGCTGAAATCATTCAGGTCAAGAACGAACCTAATCCAGCCAGACATAGGTGACACCAGGCCCCCCCAAATCCCAGGGGGCTTCCTCGAACCGCGAAACACCATTGTAGTGGGACAGCAAGTCTTTGAGCGCCAATCGGAGCGCACCTGTACCTGTTCCATGTAGAATTTCCAATCGGTTCAGGTTGGCAGCCACAGCATCGTCTAAAAATTGTGTTACGATCATTTTGGCGTCTTCCACACGTTGGCCACGAATGTCTAAATGGATGCGGGCACGGCCCGTGGATAAAGCGTCGGTACTGGCATATTGGTGTCGGACGGTTACGGTTTGTTTTTGCCGTCCTGCCACTTTGCGTAATTGGTTCAATTTGGCTTTTATTTTCATCGAGCCTTGGGCCACCAAGGCATTATTGCCCACAATTTCCAATACTTCGGCTGGGGTGGTTCCTTCTCCGACAACCACTTGATCTCCTACCCGAATGGTGGTTGACAGGGCCTCTGGTTTTTTGGGTGCCTTTTTGGGTTCGTTGGCTGGCGGAGATTTTTGGCGTTGGGCTTCTTGCAAGACTTCACGGGCCTGTACGCGCTTTTCCAAGTTGGTTTGATACCGTTTTACAAGGTCTTTGGTTGCTTCAAGTTGTTGACGGGCCATTTTGGTTCGTTCCGCTTCGGCCTGGGCTTCCCGAATTTCCCGGATGGTGCGTTCTACTTCGGCATTCGCCTGATCCAAAACCTTTTGTGCTTCGTTGAGGGCGTCTTTACGAATTTGGTCTTTCACTTGCTCGAGATGAAGACGGCGTGTTTCGTATTGGTTACGGCTGGCTTCTAATGCAGCTTTTTCTTCCGAAAGTTTTTTTAGTTGTGCCGATAAGTCTTCGTTCTTACGCGCAAAATCATGTAAAAGGTTTTCAAAAGAGGCCTGCTGAGTTCCCATTAATCCACGCGCCCGCTCGATAATGGCGGTGGGTATGTGAAGGCGTTCGGCCATTTCAAAGGCATAAGACGACCCCGGAATACCTGTTTGGAGGCGATAAGTGGGCGTGATATTGGCTTCATCGAAGCTCATGGCCCCATTTTCTACACCAGGCGTTTCGTGGGCAAAAACCTTTAGTGCCCCGTGATGGGTGGTGACGATGACCGTTGCCCCAAGGCGATGAAAATGTTCGAGCATGGATTGCGATAAAGCCACTCCCTCGGAGGGATCGGTTCCGGTTCCCGCTTCATCAATCATAATCAAGGTGCGGGCATTTGCCTCGGTCAACATGTGGCGCAAATGGGTAAGGTGTGAGCTAAACGTGGAAAGGTCATTTTCAATGCTTTGTTCGTCGCCTATATCGGCAAAAACAGCCTGAAATAAACATACATCCGAGGCATCGCCATGGCATGGAATAGGCAGACCGTAGGCCACCATCAGCGCCAATAATCCTACGGTCTTCATGGCTACCGATTTGCCGCCTGCATTAGGCCCGGTAATGATGAGGGAACGGAAATCTTCGCCCAAAGTGAGGTCTAATGGTATAATGTTTTTTTTCTCCTGCGCATACCGCAAAACCAGCATTGGGTTTTTGGCTTTTTTGAGCTTAAAAATCCCTTGTTCATTCAGTTGTGGAACCGTTCCGCCCAAGGCATTCGCCAGCCGCGCCTTCGCCAAGACAAAGTCGAATTCGCCTAATGTTTCCACACTGTTTAAGAGGGCTGGGGCCACACTTCTTAGTTCGGTACAGACATCGCGTAGAATCCGTTCAATTTCACGCCTTTCCTCGGTTTCAAGTTCGCGAAGATCGTTGTTTAGTTCCATGACGGCGGCAGGCTCGATGTATGCCGTATGCCCCGTTGCCGAGACATCATGAAGGAATCCGGTCACTTTTCGTTTGGCCTCTGCCTTTACCGGAATAACCAAGCGGCCATTTCGGATCGTGGGCTGGTCATCCGCAGCAAAGCCCTCTTTTTCTGCCCGTCGGAGTTCGGCCATCACACGCGACCTGAGTTCACCTTGAATACGCAAGAGATTCCGACGAATGCGCCGCAATTCCGGGGAGGCATCGTCCTTGATTTGTCCGGTATCGTCCACTGTTTCACCAATGCGTCGCTCTAACGTTTTTTGTGGGTAGAGTCCCAATGCAACTTCTTGTAAGGCAGGGTATTTGGTTCTTCGTGCCTCCAGATATGACTTCAGGCGACGGGTATTTCCCACGATATGCCCAACACCCAAAAGGGCTTCTGGCTGCATAAACGCACCTTCCGGTAAAATGAAACGAACCACTTCGCGGATGTCTGGCAAGGCGGTGAGTGGCAACGCATCGTCGAAGGTGAGGAGGGCCTGGGCCTCCGAAACCTGACGGAGGCTATGCTGAACAACCCGAATGGAGGTACTTGGTAGCATCTCCTCTACCCGTTCTTGGCCCATCCGACTGAGCGTATAGGCATCTAATTTTTGTCGGAGTACATCAAACCCCAGTTTTTGTTCAATGTTTTGTGGATATAGCTTCATGCTTTATGCGTATGCCTGCGTATCAAAAAAAGAGCCTGCACTGGGCAGACTCCGGAATCATGAAATGGGAACGAGTGCCCTTAGTTCACCTTCTGGTCTATTTGTGAAAGAAGATCCAAAACCTCTGCTTTAATGGGGTTCACCGTCCCATTTACTGCTCGCCGAAACGCATCGTAGGTGGATTGAAAGTCTTTTCTTTGCCCTGGATAAAAGACCTCATTGATGTATGGTTCTTCCAATTGTAAAATGCTCGATAGCCATTCTGAAACTTGGTTGAGGGCTTCCTTTACATGAACCCCCTTCGGATATCGGCGTAGATATTCGCCAATAGTGACGTTAAAATAACCCAAGTTACACGAAAGGTCCCCTTCGCATTCACCTCCTAATGGTACTTGAGAAGCCTCCCAAGCGATACGTTCTCCGATGGCAGCATTTTTGTATTTGGTGGCTAAATTCCAAAATACTTCCGGTTTTAATAAATACTGTGCCGAAATCTCGTCATAGAAGAGGGACTTGGCTTCATGGCGCTGGGCCCATGATTTATAAGGCTCCGGATAAGTTCCGGTGTTGGTATCCATGAGCATCAAAGGTGCTGCACGTTTAAGGGCAAGCAAGCGGCTCATTTCCAATTCACCAACCAAAGGTGGACTTTTTATCTCGCGAATAGCCCGCTCGGTAAACACCACCAAATCAGCTTCATCTAAAAAATTGGTCGCCTCTGTTGCAAGCCGAGACCGCACCAATTCCATATAAATGACTTGTTTTTGGGAAGCCACATAGGGCTTAAGAAAGGCACCAAAAACCCAGCCCGTTAGCGTGGGTGTAGAGATCTGATACCAAAAATCGGTTTTTCCACCAATGGTTGTTTTGGTAACCGATTTTCCTTTCTGTACCACAATAACGCCCAGTCCCAATTTACCTAATTCGGTAGCCGAAACATCAGAAGCCTGACGAACCCGAATGTTCGAGCCGATCACGATCCACTGGGTTTGTGCTTGTACGCTGCTCGCGAACAGTACACATAAAAGAAAATACTTTAGCATAGGATGATGAGTTACGGAGAATGTGCAAGACCAAATATTGCCGAACCTGCCCCGGTTATAAAAAGTCAATTACCCTTGGTAACTGCTCGGAGACCCGAATATACTTTTACCTAAGCGAGTAAAAAAATGATTCGTCTAAAAATATGCTCGAAAGGGGCTTTAGAACGATTCAACAGCGGACGAACGCAAACTACTTGGGGTAATGACGAAAAAAGTACCGCATCCACCGAAAGTTCCTGTTTGGTTTTATCGGATGTGACAATACAATACGCGGGGAGGCGGTTTGGGGCTGTGTAAGTTGATGTAATAATTCTTGTAGCCGTTCGGCCTCCCTTCCATCGGGTTGGTTATGGGCCTCGCCAACCTTTAGCAACAAGGTTGGACGTTCACCCGTCCACCAAGTAACATGAATGGCAACAGGGCAAAGCAGCAAATGAGGCATTTTACGGGAAAGGCGCTGTAAGATTTTGGGAGAAAAAGGCAACACCCCCTCTTCTGGCGGATGTTGGCGAGCTTCTGGAAAAATGTAAAAATCCCAATCAGGATGTTTGTCCAAGAGTTCGACTGTTCGGTTCATGGTTTCGATTTGGGCCTTGGGTTGGTTCCGAGGAAAAGGTAATCCGCCTAAAAGTCCTAAAAAGGGGAAGTCTTCCCAACGTTCCATCCAAACAACACCGCGTCGTTGGCGTATCTCATAAATCATCAGCCAGACAAGGTGTCCATCAAAGTGGGTATGATGGTTAAGGTAAAAGAGGGTGGGTTGATTGATTAGGTGCTCTGCTCCAAATAGTGCCACTTGTTCGATCCCATCCAGAAGTCCTCTTCGCATGGCGGCACTCCAAAACCGGCTAAAAAGGGATAACCTCATGATGGCGTAGAAAACAAAGGAGGGTAAATTCTTTTTGGATGATTATGGGGAAGCAAAGCATCTCTGCGACGATAATAATCATTGTCCAATACCAAGCGTATTTTCCGGGTTGTGGGGACGTATGCCCTTCGGGTTAGGTTGTTGTACTCGTTTTGCCGCACTTCGTTCAATATTTCTCGGTACAACCTTGCGGCAGCCCGAATACCACCCCGAACACGTGCAGGAAGCCGATGAATCCCCTTAAATCCCTCTATGTAAAGTTGCTCGGCCAACTGCATCATCCGTTCCATGAGGTGGGCATATCCAGCAGGTGGCAGGTCTTGGCATAACGTTTGGCGCGAAAAGCCAGACTCGCTTAGCCAACTTTCTGGAATGTAGATGCGGTCTAAGGTACGGATGTCTTCCCCTACATCGCGAATAATGTTGGTGACTTGCATTGCGTTGCCCAGTGCGCGTGCGGTTGGTTCTAATACCATCCGATCATCTTGTGACCGTACCAAAAAAGGCAACATCATCGCACCCACACAACCAGCCACCAAATTGGCGTATGAAAGCAAGTCGTCTTCAGAATAGACTTTCTGATCTGTCAGATCCCATCTCGCGCCTTCGATAAGTTCTTGCATGGGCTTATGTGACAAGGTAAACTGCTCATGAATGACCGAAAGTCGTCGCCAAAAGGGTTCCGTAGGAGGCTTTCCAGCAAACACACCCAATAGATGGTCTTCCACCTGCGCCAATTCTGATAACGCCTGTTTTTTTCCTGCTCGTAGGGCCATTTCATCCGCAATATTGTCTATTATCCGACAATACCTGTATAAGGTAGCAACGGGCATCCGAATTTCGGAGGGCAAAAGATGCGTGGCCATTGAAAACGTGCGCGAGTGACGCCTAAAGTCTTGCCAAATGGCAGTTTCAGAGAGGGGCATCTGGAGCATAGAGCTATTCCTCTGCTGTTACTTGGTGTTCATAAGCCCAAACGGCCAAAAGTGGGATAATGGAAGCAAAGAGGCCAAACCCGAAGGCCGCTACTTTTAAGGAAACCAACGAGACCAAAAATGGAAAAGCAGCATTTAGAAACCAAAGCCGGGGCACCCATGGGGTGAGGGTGGGGCGGATGCCATGCCCCAGATACTCAAACCCTACCATAATAATCAGGGCCGATACAAACCACCCCAGCCAGTTCTCCGGAGGCATTCCAAAGAAAAAACCGCCATCAGGAAACACCCAAAAGGTCTGGGCATAACTCATCGCCGGGTCTAAGCTGAAATCCCACAAAACCATAAACAAAGAAGCCGCCAATACACGCTGCATGCCTTTAAGCGATAGGCGAGTGGCCAAATCGAAAGATAAAAGACCCATAGCGTACCATGCTGGTGGGATGAAATACGGGACAAGATCCAAAATCTTAGGACCTAACAGATCGGTATAAAAGTATTTTCCAAATGGAAATCCGGTGGCGGTCCCCAAAAGTTCCATCACGGTTCCTACAAAAACCGCCCAACTTAAAAAGAAGAGGGATTTATGAAGCCCCAAATGTGGATAATAGAGCAGCCAAACCGTAACGGGCATTAACAACATGTAGATCCACGTAGGAATTTTGATGAGCCAAGATAGTATAGGTGCAAAAAAAGCCGTAACAGGCGGGATGTAGAGGAGCAACATGCCTATCAAACTGAAGGCAATGGTTCCCAAAAAAACCAAAACCGACCATCGAAAATAACGATCTTGAATGTAGGGGTTTTTGATCATCTTTTTTTACCAAAATACTTATTTGGTAGGCGCTATAAAAACACGTTGCCAAACACCTGAACGCTTTTTACCAACCATTGATCGCATTCTAATGAAGACCTTCACAGCCATTTGTATCCCCGATTTTTTTCCGCGTATTTCGGTCTTTTCTACCATTCTACAAGCAGATCGGGTGATTTTGGCAGATACGTTCCAGTACAGCCGACAATCTTACCAGAACAGAACTTCTATTCGCACCGATACGGGAGTTGCTTGGCTTTCAGTACCGGTGCGGTATCGGTTTGGTGATCCGATTCATGCGGTTACTTTTGAAGATGCCCAACTAAAATGGCGTGAATCGCACCTCAAAACCTTACAGAACCACTATCGGTCATCTGCGATGTATGACTATTATGAATCTTCTTTGGCATCATTTTATGCCGAGCCTTACACCACACTTGGGCAACTCAGTGCCGCTTCTTTGCGCTGGTTGTGCAAGGCTTTGGCATACGAAGTAACCATCGAGTGCATGTCGGACTGGGGCAACAATCCACCGACGAACCTAAATGAATTGAGTATGGCATGGCTAAAACCTCTTCTGACCACCAAGGAAGCAGCCATGTTTGCTGTAAAGGCTGGTCTCAACGTGCATTTTGTGGATTGGAAGCCCGTGGTTTATCGCCAGGTGTATGCCGGATTTTACCCAGACCTGAGTATGTTGGATCTATTGTTTAACTATGGCCCCGAAGCCTTATCGTACCTGAAAGGTTTTCCAGTGCAGACACCATAGGTTGCAATCATTTTTCCAACATCCTTTAGGTGCGTACCTTTGAAGTGGCTTATTCGGCTAAATATTTTTTAAACCCTTCCGACATTTTTACTTGTAAGCCTCCCTTTTCGTCGCCAAATATCATGAATACTTCTAAGGGCTTCCCTTTGATGAAGGATAAGGTTTTTTCAACACCCATCACCATAAAGGCGGTGGCATAGGCATCCGAAGTGGCGCAATCATTGGCGATAACCGATACACTCAAGAGGTTGTGTTTTACAGGATATCCGGTTTTTGGATCAATGGTGTGGGAATATTTTACACCATTCCGGATGTAGAACTTCCGGTAACTTCCCGAAGTGGACAATGCTTTGTTGCTTAGGTTCACAATCGCTTGTAAGGGACGGCCTTCGGTCTCTTGATCGGTAGGTTTGTCTATTCCAATACGCCATAACGTGCCATCAGGTTTTTTTCCTTTTGTAAAAACCTCACCGCCTAACTCTACCATATAATGCTCTATGCCTTTGCTTTCCAAAAACTGCCCCACTAGGTCAACCGTATATCCTTGGGCAATAGCATTAAAATCAATTTGCATCCCTTTACGTTTGACCACCGCCTGATTGCCGGAAAGTTTCAGGTCTTTATAGCCAATCAACGCCCGCAAGCTATCCACTTTGCGAGGGGGCATGGTTGTTTCACCCTTCTTAAAGCCAAATCCCCAGGCGCCTACCAAAGGCCCCACCGAGACATCAAAGGCCCCATCGGTGGCTTCCGAAACTTCCATACTCTTCCGGAAAACCTGCTCGAACATAGGGTCGAGTACGTGTACCGCATCTCGGTTAATTTTAGAAATGGTAGAAGTCGTATCCCAGGTGGACATGCTTTTGTTGACCGCCGTAAAGAGGCTATCTAACGGCTTGGAAAAGTCCCGTTGTGCAGAATCTGTGTAGCGAATGGAGAACGTGGTTCCTTGTGCCTCCCCACTCAACTCTACCAAATGATCACCAGAAACCTTATTGGATTGGCAGCCGGCCAACCCAATAGCAAACAAGATGAATAGAAGATGTTTCATTTGTGTACGTGTTTCACAAAAAAAGCCTGTGCGGAAAACATTCTACACAGGCTTGGCTGGTTTGGTTTTGGCTAACTACCGAAGTCGTCGAATGCGATTTTCTCTTTCGGGACGCCCAAACTGTCTAACATCTTATCAACGGCAGAGAGCATCATGGGTGGTCCACAAAGGTAATACTCAATGTCTTCCGGCGCTTCGTGTTTACCAAGATAATTGTCTAAGACTACTTGGTGGATGAAGCCCACATACCCCGTCCAATTGTCTTCCGGTAAAGGTTCGGAAAGGGCAATATTAAACTGGAAATTTGGGAATTCGCGCTCGATGGCCCGGAAGTGTTCTTCGTAGAATATCTCCCGTTTGCTCCGTGCTCCATACCAATACGATACTTTCCGTCCGGTCTTAAGGGTATGAAATAAATGGAAAATTTGCGAGCGTAGTGGGGCCATGCCTGCGCCACCACCAATATACACCATTTCGTTTCCAGTGTCCTTGATGTGGAATTCGCCGTAAGGACCGCTAATGGTTACTTTATCGCCCGGTTTGCGGGAAAATACATAGGAAGAACAAATTCCTGGCGGCACGTCTTTCCAGCCATTCTTTGCACGATCCCAAGGCGGTGTGGCCAAACGGATATTCAACATAATCACATTGCCTTCTGCTGGATGGTTGGCCATAGAGTAAGCCCGGAAAATCGGCTCGTCCGTCTTCAACTTCAAGTCCCAAATTTTGTACTTGTCGTAGTCATCCCGAAAACGATCCGGAATATTGTACAGGTCTTGCTTAAATTCCAGATCCAACTCCGGCACATCCAGCTGGATATATCCGCCCGAATCAAAATCAAGGGTTTCACCTTCCGGCAACTTCACCACAAACTCCTTGATATACGTAGAAACATTGTCGTTGGATGTAACCGTGCATTCCCACTTTTTGACCCCGAACACCTCGTCCGGAATCACGATTTCCATGTCTTCTTTCACCTTTACCTGACACGCCAAGCGTTCTTTTTCGGCTACTTGACGACGGTTGAGGTGGTTCGTCTCCGTGGGGAGTACGTCACCGCCGCCAGAGAGCACTTTGCACTTACACATGGCGCAGGTTCCGCCGCCGCCACAAGCCGAGGCCAAAAAAAGTTTTTGCTCGGCCAAGGTTGTTAAAAGGGTACTACCTGGTTTAACTGTAATGGCTTCGTCGGCTTTACCGTTGATGATAATCTTGACATCTTTACTCGGAAGTAATTTTTCCTTTGCCGTAAGGATCAGGAAAACCAAAATCAGGATGACCAATAAAAAGACCGCAATGCTACCTGCAAGTATCGTAAACATGATTTTAGCGACTTTATTTTACAGTTGAATACCGGCAAAACTAAGGAATGCCAAAGCCATAAGTCCGGTGATGATCATGGCAATGCCCAGCCCTTTCAGAGGGTCTGGAATGTGAGAATAACGCAATTTTTCTCGGACAGCGGCCAAGGCCACAATGGCAAGGAAGAATCCTATACCCATACCCAGCGAGAAAACAGTCGTTTCAGCAAAATTATACTCTCGCTCCTGCATAAACAAGGCTGCGCCCAAAATGGAGCAGTTCACGGTGATCAGGGGTAAGAAAATACCGAGCGAATTGTACAAGGCGGGCAAAAACTTCTCGATAATCATTTCTACCAGTTGCACCATTCCAGCAATCACCGAGATAAAAAGAATAAAAGCCAGGAACGTAAGGTCCACACCCGCCAAACTGGGGTGAATCCAAGCCAAGGCATCTTCTTTAAGCAGATACGTGAGAATCAGATAGTTGGCCGGGGTTGTAAGTACCATCACAAAGATGACCGCAATGCCCAGCCCAAAGGCCGTTTTAATGGATTTTGACACAGCCAAGAATGAACACATCCCCAAGAAAAATGCAAAAATGGCATTTTCCACAAAGATGGACTTGACCAATATGCCTGCAAGATGTTCCATATATTAATTGTTTAAAACTTTAAGACACATTGATAAGTTTGGGGTTTCGGCTTCGCTGCCACCAAATGATGCAACCGATAATAAATAAGGCGGCAGGCGGAAGCATCATCAAGCCATTGTTCACATACCCCATGTCATATAGAAATTGCGGGATGACTTTGAAGCCCAACAGGGTTCCAGATCCAAAGATTTCGCGCACGATGCTTACTGCTATCAGAATGAGTCCATACCCCAATCCATTACCTATACCATCCAAAAATGAAGGCCAAGGTTTTTGGCTCATGGCATAGGCTTCTAAACGTCCCATCACAATACAGTTGGTGATAATCAGTCCAACGAAGACCGAAAGTTTTTTGGAGACATCATACATATACGCCTTCAAAACCTGATCCACCAACGTTACCAACGTTGCTACCACTACCAATTGGACAATAATGCGGATACGTCCCGGAATGCGGTCGCGAATGCTTGCGATGATAAGATTTGAAAAAGCCGTTACAAAGACCACACCTAAGGTCATGATAATGGCAGGTTTTACCTGAACCGTAACCGCCAAGGCAGAACAAATTCCCAATACCTGAACCGAGACTGGATTGTTGTCATCTAACGGATCAAAAAGGGCTTTTCGGTTTTTTTTGGAAAACAGGGCCTCTTTCGGTGCTGCTTGCTTTACCGGCGCATTTACTTCTGCACTCATAAGGGTTTATGGTTTAGCGTTAGATGTTAATTTCTCGAAATAGGGTAGATAGGGCTTCAAACACTTTGATAACATGGCATCCACCCCATTCGACGTAATCGTTCCGCCGGAGATTGCATCTACCATGTGGGCTGGTCCGGCTTCCACTTTTTGGCCTTTCTTGACGACACGTACCGAGACAAAATTGTTTTGCTCATCTACGATGGTTTTTCCTTCGAAGGGCTTTTGGAACATATCGGTAGAGATTTCTGCACCAAGACCAGGAGTTTCCCCTTTGTGGTCAAAAACAGCACCATAAACGGTCTTGAAATCATCTTTCACCGAGACATAGCCCCAAATAGGACCCCAAAGCCCCACCCCATGAAGAGGAACGACATAATATTTTTTCCCGTCTTTACCTGTATAAACATACAAAGGAAGTTGGCGTTCGTTTTCAGGTTTTTCGTATTCGTCTTTCAACGCCAAATCAAAGGCTTTTAATCCCGAAATCGTTTCTCCTTTTGCATTAATCACCAATTCCGCTACGTTTTGGGTGTAATACGTCACCACTTCGTTCGGATTGGTTGGTTTGGCGTGTACGGCCCGGAGAATGTCGGATCGTTTCTCAAGGGCAACATTGGCTTCTTGCTGCGGACGTAAACCTTCCGAGGCAAAAGCAAGAAGCACGGCGGCAATTACGGTGAGTATGGCCGCAAAGGCGAAGGTGTAATTATTGGAGTGCACGTTTTAGTCGTTTATTGATGTTCCGTTGAACCACAAAATGGTCAATCAATGGAGCAAACACGTTAAAGAACAAAATACTGAGCATCATTCCTTCTGGGTACGCAGGGTTGAACACCCGAAGCATTACCGTAAAGGCTCCGATGAGGAAACCATAAATCCATTTTCCAGATTCGGTTTGTGCCGCAGAAACGGGATCGGTGGCCATATACACCGCACCAAAGGCAAACCCGCCCATAATGAGGTGATAGTACGCGGGTGCGTGCATAATGTGGGTAGGGGCATCGGCGGGTGCCAGTACATTCATAAAAAGACCCATCAGATAACCACCCAAAAACACCGAAAGAATGATCCGCCAACTACCTACGCCTGTGTAAATCAGATATGCAGCACCTATGAGGGCCATTAGCGTACTGGTTTCACCGATGGAACCTTTCTCAAAGCCCATAAACATATCCCACGGCGAAGGGGTTGCCGTGAAATTCGCATCCACTACCGCCAAAGATGTTGCACCGGAATACCCATCTACGAGCGCACGGCCTGCTTCGGGCGTTAAGTCCACCCAGACCTCACCACTCAGATAAGCTGGAAAGGCGAAGAACAAGAATGCACGGGCGAGAAGGGCTGGATTCATGAAGTTCATCCCTGTTCCGCCAAAAACCTCTTTTCCCAACACCACACAAAAAATGGAAGCCAAAGCGACCATCCAAAGTGGCGTTGTAACTGGAAGCGTTAAAGGGATGAGCATACCTGTGACCAAATAACCTTCATTCACTGCATGGCCCCGCATTTGTGCAAACAAAATCTCAACCCCTAAGCCAGCACCATAAGACACAATCAGCAGGGGGGCTATTTTGATTAGGCCAAACAATAGGTTTTCAGTATGGCTACTTTCTACACCAAAGGCAAGATAGTGCTGGTAGCCGATATTCCACATGCCAAAGAGGAGGGTGGGCAAGAGGGCAATAATCACCGTAAACATGGTGCGTTTTAAGTCCACTGCGTCCCGAATATGTACACCGCCCTGTGTGGTATGGTTGGGCACAAATAAAAAAGTCTCGATGGCATTGTAAGCGGCATGGAATTTTTCCAGTTTGCCACCTTTTTCAAAGTTGGGCTGAACTTTGTCTAACAGATTTCGGAGTGCTTTCACGTTTCTTTACGTTGTGGGTTGAATATGCCGGGCTTAGCCTTCTTTGCGAATCATTTCCAAGCCGTCCGAGATGATTTTCTGAACGTTTATTTTGGAGGTACAAACAAATTCGCAAAGAGCAAAGTCTTCTTCCGAGACTTCATAAATGCCCAGTTGCTCCATTTTTTCCAAATCGTTGGCCAAGATGGCCTTGAGTAAGTAGGTGGGAAGGATATCCATCGGCAACACTTGTTCATATTGCCCCGTTACCACAAAGGCGCGTTCTTCACCATGTAAATTGGTATCTAACCGATAGGATTTGTTCTTATTCAGCCAAGAAAAGAAGGTTCGGGATAGACTTAGTTTGTCGAAGCCAGGCGTAAGCCAACCGAGGAATTCATAGTGGTCGCCTTCCGGAATTGCGGTTATTTGATGGGTATATGCCGAGAGAAAAGCATCTTGCGACGTCTTTTGCCCCGTCAGTACATGGCCTTGAATCAAACGGACTTGATCCGTTTTTACCCGATTGGCCAGTAAGTCTTTCAGATGAACCCCTTGTACGGTACGGAAGTAACCGCGCTCGGTGGCCTCAGAACCCGTAAGAGCCACTATTCGCTCCGGACGATACACCCCTTCGGCAAAGAGCCTACCCATATTTACCACATCTTGCGCATGGACATACCAAACCACTTCTTGCGGGTTGATCGGATCTACATGATGGATTTGCACCCCTACATTACCAGCAGGATGGGGGCCATTAAATACGGTTTTTGTAACTCCTTGTGCTTGCTGTAGAACAGAAGAGGCATTGACGGGAAGACCCAGATGAACCTTACCATCCGTCAGTTTGGCGAGTGCGTCCAACCCTGTTTGAAAGAGGCTTCCGGACTGCTCCAAGATGAAGCCAAGGTCTGGGGCAAGCGGTGCAGAATCAAATCCCGAAACAAAAATGGCCTTCGGACTTTCATGCGGGCGGGCAATCAGCGAATAGGGCCGTTGACGAATAAAGACCCATGCACCACTGTCTAACAAGCGGTTCACCACCTGATCTCGCGAGAGGGTAGAGGGGTTAATGGGTTGAAAGGCACGGGAGGCCGCTTTTTTATCCGCAAGAATGCGCACTTCCAAAATCCGCCGTTTTTCTCCCCGTACTATTTCTACCACTTCGCCACTCACGGGTGCGGTAAAAAATAATTCCGGATGGTCTTTGTCGTGGAAAAGTGGTGCACCAGCTTGGACTTCGTCTCCGGGTTTCACCACCAATTTGGGGATTATGTGCGGAAAGTCGGGCGGTTGAACGGCCACAATAGCCGAGATGGCCAGATCGGTCAGGGTTTTGGATGCTGCTCCCTCCAACTTAATATCAAATCCACGTCGGAGGTTTATCGTTCCGTTAGAAGGCATATAAAAAGCGTTTATGTCCAGAACGGGTTAAGGGCTGTAAATACAAATATTGCAGGTTGCAATCTACATCTTTGAACTGGCAACAAAAAGTGCTTCACCTAAAAAGGCATTCAAGGATGCATGATTTAATACCTGATTCAAGAAATGGTGGCATTCTTGTGTTAAGGCTTCACAAAATATGGAACCTCCAGCACTTTTGCTTGAAGCGCGTGTGAATACAGATGCAAAAGGTGGTTATCTATCAATGCTCGGATGATAAATTAGCTCCACAATACCTAATAAATCTTTGTATCACAAATACTTAGCAGTTAAAGCTCTGCCCACAGCCATTCATCCGAATTAATGTGCATCTAACCAGTTGGGGCCAACGCCCATCCCGATTTCGATGGGTACTGATAATGGAAGCGCTTCCTGCATCTCTTTATGGACGATCGCTTTCATGTGCTGTACTTCATCTTCGGGAACCTCAAAAAGCAATTCATCGTGGACCTGTAAGATCATACGGCTTTTCAGGTTTTCTTGCTCCAATCGCCGCTGGAGACGGATCATGGCGATTTTAATCATATCAGCCTGAGAGCCTTGGATGGGCATATTGACTGCTACTCGTTCAGCCGCTTGCCGGAGTTGTCGGTTTGGCGAGTGGATGTCTTTCAGGTATCGGCGGCGGCCGTACAGGGTTTCTGCATATCCTTTTTTACGGGCTTCCTCGATGAGGGTCAGGATCAATCGGGCAACACCGGGATAACTGGCATGGTAACCGTCAATCAAAAATTGGGCTTCGCTTCTGGGAATCCTCATACGCTGCGAAAGACCAAACGAGGAAATGCCATAAGGAATCCCATAATTCACCTCTTTGGCCCGGTTTCGTTGTAGGCGTGTGACGGCTTCGGGGGCAACTTTAAAGATACGTGCGGCGGCATCGGTATGAATGTCCTCATTACGCTGAAAGGTTTCCATCAATCCATCATCGTTAGACATGTGCGCAATGATTCGTAATTCTATTTGGGAATAGTCTGCCGAAAGCAATACGTGCCTTGGTGCGGCAATAAACGCACGACGGATTTCACGCCCTTCACCAGACCGGATGGGGATGTTTTGCAAGTTTGGATTAGAGGATGCCAAGCGGCCTGTGGCAGCAATGGTTTGGTGGAAGCTGGTATGAACCCGGCCTGTATTAGGATTGGCAAAGGTGGGCAGGGCATCCACATACGTACTTTTGAGTTTGGAAAATTTGCGCCAATCTAAGATGAGGGCGGGCAAATCATGCTCTACGGCCAATTCCTGCAAGACCCGTTCATCGGTAGAGTATTGTCCGGTGGCCGTTTTTTTACCACTTGGCAACTTAAGCCGTTCAAATAAGACCTCGCCCAATTGTTTGGGAGAACCAATATTAAACACTCCACCTGCCGATTCATAAATTTGTTGTTCCATCTCGATCAGTTTGGCGGCCAATTGAACCGAGTATTCCTTGAGTGCAGCCACATCCACCAAAATGCCATTGGCTTCTACTTGTGCTAAAACCGGAACCAAAGGCATTTCGACTTCCTCGGCGAGTGACAAAAGGCCCTCATCTGCCAGTCTTTTCCGAAGGTGTTGGGCAAGCCGGAGCGTAATGTCGGCGTCTTCGCAGGCATAGTCCGAGACCACTTCTACCGGAACCTCGCGCATGGTTTTTTGGTTTTTTTTACCTTCCCCAAGAAGCGCCGAAGTAGGGATCTTTTTGTAGTTCAACACCTCCATACTCATGGCGTCCAAGCCATGCTGCCCATCCGGATTCAACAAAAAATGGGCCACCATAGTATCAAAAATGGGACCTTTAAAATGGATACCATAGCGTTTCATCATCAGCAAGTCGTATTTCACATTCTGACCACATTTGGTTATGGCAGGATTTTCCAATGCTGGTTTCAATACCGACAATACCGTTTGGGTGGTGGCAGCGTCTAAGGTGGGTAAATAGTAGGCTTCGGCTTCTTGGGTAGAGGTAGAACAGCCCACCAACTCTGCAATCATCGCATCCGTTCCAGTTGTTTCCGTATCAAAACAGATTTCTGTCGCCCGATTCAACTGGTCGCCAAGGGCTTGTTGCATCGCAGGATCGGTCAGTAAGTGGTACTGCACCTTTTCGGCGTCGAAGCTATGCTCATCGGGGTGTACCAAAATGTCGGTCAATCCGGAGGTAGGCAGTTCAAATCCACCAAAAAGGTTTACTTGGCTTCCTGCCGGTGCTTGGGGTACTGCTTGAAAGGATTGGGCATAGCGATGAATGCGGCCTCGTAGTGTTTTTCCAAATTCCAATTCATCAAATAAACGTCCGATTTCCGCCATATCCGGCTTGGTACGCACAAGACTTTGCCAGTTTAAATCTAAGGTCACTTCGGTATGAATGGTGACCAGTAGTTTAGACATAATGGCTTGATCGCGGTTGTTGAGTAAGCCTTCTCGTACCCGTTTTGCGGTGATTTCTCCGGCATGTTCTAATAGGTTTTCTACCGATCCATATTGCTGGATCAGGCTTGGTGCGGTTTTTTCGCCAATACCCGGTACGCCGGGTACGTTGTCGGCGGTATCGCCCAATAATGCCAAAACGTCTATGAATTTTACGGGCGGCAAGCCATAGTCTTCTCGGAATTTTTCCTCCGTCACCCAATCAAACTCTTCGTCTTTTCGGGTGGGGCGTAGAATGGAAACACCTGGGCCCAAGAGTTGCCGAAAATCCTTGTCTGGCGAGACAATTACGGCATGTTGGCCTTCTGCCTCGGCGCGTTTGGCCAACGTCCCGATCACATCATCGGCCTCGAACCCTGGAATTTCCAGCATCGGAATATCGAAGGCCTTCACCAAGTCTTTGATAAAAGGCAGGGCTACACGCAATGGATCGGGCATGGGTGGGCGATGCCCTTTGTATTTTTCGTAGATCTCGTCACGAAAATTCGGCCCCGGAGCATCCATCACCACGGCAATATGTTCGGGCCTTTCGCGCTCAATTAAACTCAACATCGTCCCTACAAAACCATAACAAGCACTGGTATCCATGCCTTTTTTATTAATCAAAGGGCGTGTAGCAAAGGCAAAATGTGCACGATAGGCCAAGGCCATGCCATCAAGTAAAAAAAGACGTTCCATTTCGTTTGGTATAGAAGGTGAGTTAGGAGGCAGGAATAAAGATACCGTTTTCGTATCGGCGGGGCAATGTGTGCATTAATGAATACGGATACGGGTATCCGGTGGGATGGCTTTGCTCCGGTGGATAAAAGAGGGATGAAACCATTCTTCGGTAACCAAACCATCTGGATTCATATCATTAAACCTTGTATTCATAAATATATACAGGGGCCTTTTAGGATATGCCTGATGTAACCATGTTAGGGTCTCATCGAACGTGGGCGGATGGGCGAATAAGGGCTTTGATGGAGGCTCCAATCGAATTAAGTCTGGTCTCAGGTAGTTTAAATGCGGATCTCCAAACAAAACGATGCCACCCGGTGGAATGTCTTTTGCGGCATCTATGGCCTTGGCTACTGCCTGATGATATGGCATCCGTTGTTCATAAACCTGTTTGATGGCCCACAGTGGACCATACAGCATAAATGACGTACCCGCAGTGAGCCAGACTACTTTTTTGAGTGGCGCTTGCCAACCCAACTGGTGGCGAGCCCAAAGGATGGCTGCCGGAATCCAGAGCCAAAAGACAGGAGCAAACAACTCCATATAAAAACTGCTTTTTTGCAACCACAAGACGTGTTGCCAACGCGAAACCGTCATAACCACCAAGTAGCACAAGCCAACAACAAATAGTACCTCGACGAGGTGCAACCGTTCTTGCCAGTTGTTGGAGGAGGCTTGGGCTACGTCTGTCTGTTTGTTTTTAGCAATCCAGGCCCATAAAAAAATGGCGATCTGAATACATAATATTAAGAACAGTAAAAAACCGGAGATTCGATCAATAGCCAAGGGGAAAAATCCTACCATAAACCCTTTCAGCCATGAACCCATTATCTGTGCCACTTCCGGTGTTGCGCCTGAATATCGGTTCATACCGGAAAATGCGCCCGATCGGGCATAGTTCCAGCACGCATACCCAAGTACAACGCTTGTCCACAAGAAAATGACCATCACCAATGGTGCTATTTTGGGGCGGTTTTCACGCATGGTTTTCCAAGCCAGCCAGAGTAAAACCACACCCGAAAAAATGCCTACATAGCGTAATAAAAATAAAAAGAGGGCACAAATTAAAATACCCCGTAATGCGCCATAATTGCCCGTTTGCCGGAATTGATATATCCAATAAACAAACCAAACCAACGCCGTAAGAAATGCAGCCTCGCTAAAGGTGGATGAAAATAAAAGCAAGGGTGCAGAAAAGAGCATCATGGCGGTCAACATAGGCGCTTCTTCGGAAGCCAAACGCCGGAACCCCGCAATAGAGAGACCAGCCAACAGCCATCCGAGGAGTTTCGACGCCCAAAAAACGGGTAATCCGGTTATAAATGAAAGACCTGCAATTAAAACCGGATAACCAATGGGCCACAGGGTAAACGGGTCATACCCATCCAGCGGCAAAGAGGCTCCGAGGCCGAGAGTGGTTATGTGAAACTGATGATGAATGAGCAGGTTTTGGGCGGCTTCTAAATAATAGGCTCCATCTCCGGCGGCCATGCCATCCGTACTTAATACGGAACGAAGAACAATGACCAAACCAATGGAGAACCAAATCCCAAACAAGAGTAGGTTGGTGGTGGTACATAGGCGGCGAGCAGGCATCTTATGGGGCCGCAAAGCGCCGTTTTTGGCCACCTGCATGTGTGGCAGTTGCCATTTCGGCAATGAACGATTTGTCTGGACGGTCTTCAAAGGCATTGCCTACAACAATAAAAGAGGCCCCCGCTTGTGCCCGTGCGGCAGCCATTTCGGGGGTACGCAGGCCGCCACCCACCATAAGCGGAATCGAAACCGCTGCCGTAATACCGGCAACCATTTCCACAGGTACGGGAAAATCGGCCCCGGATCCGGCATCGGTCATCAAGAGTTTCATGCCCATCATCTCGGCGGCAAGGGCGGTTGCAACGGCAATATTGTTCTTTTTACGGGGCATAGGCATAGAATTACTCATGTATTGTGCCGAGGTCAAAGCGCCGCTTTCAATCAGCATATATCCCGTAGAGATGGCCTCTAAGCCTAATTTTCGGAGGATGGGCGCGGCATAAACGTGCTGCCCAAAAAGGTAATCGGGGTTGCGGCCACTAATGACCGATAAATACAGCATGGCATCCAAATGCCCCGAAATTTGGGTGAGTGATCCCGGAAAACCAATAATGGGCAAGGTCGTGTGTTGCTTGAGCATTTGCACATACCGATCCATCCATGGGACATGCATCAGGCTTCCGCCAAGAAAAAAAGCATCGGTGCCAGCGGCCTCGCAATCGCCCAAGAATTGGGACATATTCTCCGGAGACAAGGCATCCGGATCAATCAAGACGATAAATCCAGCACCTTTTGCCGCAGCTATTTCGAGAAGTGTATGATAAATGGATGTATTCACAATAAGGAGGCTTTAGAATAAATAAGCATACTTTGTTGTCCGAAACCGCAAAAAAGCCATTTATGCAACCAAAGACAAAAAACAGGTGCATCAGCCAACCCTTTAGAGCAAACCGCTTACCGCTGCAAGGGCTTCTGTCAACTTATCGGGCTGTTTCCCCCCAGCCGTAGCTAACTGAGGCCGTCCGCCCCCGCCTCCGCCTACGATTTTTGCGACCTGGCCAATGAGCTTGCCCGCCTGAAGACCCTTTTTGTTTAGGTCGTCGGAAACAGTGGCAGCCAAAAAGACTTTTTCGCCATCGTGTGCGCCCAATACAGAAACAGCGTTTTCGCCAACTTTATCCCGCAAGATTTGGGCCAGTTCACCAAGGGCTTTTCCGTCTGCTCCTTCTATTATACCAGTCACCAAGCGAATACCCTGCACTTCGGTCGCGTTGGCCAAGAGACCCGCTAATTGAGTGGTCAAGCCTTGCATTTTTAACATCGCCGTGGCTTTTTCGGCAATTCTGAGGTTTTCTTGCAGAACAGCCACGTCTTCGGCAGCAGAGCCTTTGGACTTCAGCAGCCCGCGAATGGCCTCCAACTCCGCCAATTCCGACTGGATGTGTGCAAGGGCCGCCTCGCCCACCAACGCCTCTATGCGGCGAATGCCCGAAGCCACCGATCCTTCCGAGACAAACCGGAACAGGCCAATTTCTCCGGTGGCAGCCACATGTGTTCCTCCACAGAGTTCTACCGATCTTCCGAACGTGATCACCCGTACTTCGTCACCATATTTTTCGCCAAAAAGAGCCATTGCCCCCTTTGCCTGTGCCGCTGCAATCGGAACATGGCGTTCTTCCTGCAAGGGAAGGTTTTCCCGAATCAAGCCATTCACTTGGGCTTCGAGGCGCCGAAGTTGGGCATCCGTTACTTTCTCGAAGTGGCTAAAGTCAAACCGCAAACGGTCTGGCGCCACCAAAGAGCCTTTCTGCTGTACGTGTGTTCCCAATTGATCGCGCAAGGCCAGGTGCAATAAATGGGTGGCCGAGTGGTGCCCGGTAATCCGCTTTCGCCGCTCGGTATCCACTTTTGCCGAAACAGATGTGTCGGTATGCGCAGGCAAGCGATCCACCCTGTGGG
Source organism: Bacteroidetes Order II. bacterium (assembly GCA_016788705.1). Classification (NCBI taxonomy): domain Bacteria; kingdom Pseudomonadati; phylum Bacteroidota; order unclassified Bacteroidota Order II.; species Bacteroidota Order II. bacterium. The sequence continues at coordinate 7,924 of JAEUSQ010000038.1, read as the reverse complement.
CAATTCGGCCATCTAATTTGATCGTCTCCAAGACATGTACCGTCTCTCCGCCCAAGGTCAGTGTCCCCGTATCTCCCATCTGCCCGCCCGATTCTGCATAAAATGGGGTTTGGGCTAAGGCAATATAATACAAGGGATTACCATTTGTATCTTTTGTGGTCTTAATGGCCTTGATATGCGTTTCGGGGACCGAGAGTTGGTCATACCCCACAAAATTCTCCGGGGTATCCTCGCCTATGATTTGCCAAATATCCACCTTCGATTGATCTACTTTAAATTTGGCGGCGGCGCGTGCCCGACTTTTTTGCTGTTGCATTTCGGTATCGAACCCAGCTTTATCCACCCGAATACCAGCTTCGCGGGCCATCAATTCGGTAAGATCAATCGGAAAGCCGTAGGTGTCATGCAAAAGAAAAGCCGCTTCGCCCGTGATGGTTCCGTCGCGTTCAGCCGTTTGTTGGAACAACTCAATGCCTGTTTTGAGCGTCCGTAGAAACGATTCTTCTTCTGCCCGAATGATGCGCTCAATAAAATCTCGTTGCTGAACAATTTCGGGGAAAGCAGGCCCCATTTTTTGTTCCAAAGCCGCCACCAATTGCCACATGAAGGCCGTTCGGAATCCCAAGGTTTGGTAGCCATACCTAACCGCCCGCCGCAAGATGCGTCGGATAACATAGCCGCGTCCGTCATTACCAGGTGTTGCTCCGTCGGCAATAGCAAACGAAATGGTACGGATGTGATCCACAATCACCCGCATCGCAATCCGGATTCGTTCTTGTTCTCCCTCCGCAACGTCTTGAATCTGGTCGTATCCCACAATTTCTTTTCGTGGCGCGAGTGCTGCCAGTTTTTCAAATAACGGCGCAAAGATATCGGTATCGTAGTTAGAGTCTTTTCCCTGTATCGTCCGGACAATACGTTCAAAGCCCATTCCTGTGTCCACAAAGCGGTTTTTTAGCTTTTCGAGGTTGCCATCTGGAAGGGCATTGTATTGGATAAAAACATTGTTCCAGATTTCTACGACACGCGGATCATCGTTGTTCACCAAGGCACTGCCCGGTACTTCGGCGCGTTCGGCATCCGTCCGGCCATCGTAGTGGATTTCAGAGCAAGGCCCGCAAGGCCCCGTATCCCCCATCATCCAAAAATTATCTTTGGTAGTGCCCAGTAAGATATGAGAGGGGTTTAAGCCTTTTTGTTTTTTCCAAATTTCCCGTGCTTCCAAGTCTTCTTCGAGATGCCACTTGGATTCTCCTTCATGGATCGTCACATAGAGACGATCGGGGTCTAACCCCCAAACCTCTGTTAACAATTCCCAAGACCATGCGATGGCCTCTTCCTTGAAATAATCACCAAACGACCAATTTCCCAACATCTCGAACAAGGTATGGTGATATGTATCCACCCCCACCTCCTCCAAATCGTTGTGCTTTCCAGAGACACGGAGGCATTTTTGGGTATCAGCCACCCTTGGCGAAGGCGGGTTCTCGGTTCCCAAAAAACTCTTTTTGAAGGGCGCCATACCAGAATTAATGAACATGAGCGTGTTGTCATCCTTTGGAACCAACGGCGCACTGGGAACAATAAAGTGATCTTTGGAAGCAAAAAAATCTAAAAAATCTTGTCGGATTTGCTCGGAAGTCTTCGGAGAAACAGGCATGATAGCATGGCTTGGTTACAGATGAAGTATGTAAGATAACCACTTTTGGGGCGTAAAAAATTTAATGCACCACGAAAAAACAATGGTTTTGTACGGGTAGAACAGCCTCTTTTGTGTAACTGGGATGCACATGGATTGTTTTTTTTACCCGATGCAAAAAAACGGCTTGGTAATAAAGGGCTTTGGTCAATGGAGAAACGACAATTGGATTTGTTTAAATAGGAATAGCCCTTATACTTGGTCTTGTTACGTTAAAAAAAGACCACTTTACCCTTGCCAACATAGGGGTTTTGTACCTCAAAAAAACGCCACGGCAACTCGTCGCCCATGCCTTTGGCCAAACCGATCCGGGTGGAGCAGCCGATCGTGTACTCGGTGTTTACTGTTCCTTCCATCAAGCGCAAAGTGCCGTTTTGTAATGATTTACGATGATGTATAATATCAATCCCGAACGCCCGACAAAGTTTTCCTGGCCCATTTGTCAGATCGGTTAGGCGTCTGATCCCAGGCCGATTGACCTGCATTGCGTGCAAGCCTGTAATGGGTTCCACGGCCCTAATTAATACGCCCGCACCTACCCCTTTAGGCTCGCAAACCACATTCAACATTCGGTGTAAACCGTAGCTGATATAGACGTAACTGGTTCCGGGCGCGTCGAAGAGTCCCGCAGAGATAAGATTTTTGTCACGTACTTGCCCATCCGGAAGTGCGTTTTTCCAAGCATGACACCCCGCCTCGTCCCAGCGGTAGGCTTCGGTTTCTACAATTTTTCCAGATAGGACAGTTCCCGTATTAGAATCCAAAACCACTCTTTTGCCAATAAGGCTTCGTGCTACTTCCAGCGGGTGACGGTCGAAAAAAGCCGCTGGCAACACCTGTGAAACTGTTTTGGGCGCAGTTTCTGGCAAAAGGGACGATAAATGCTGCATTGTGTCTTGAAATCAGGTTAAGACATCTCTCAAAAATCTAAGGACTCTTAGAGAAGGAATAACCTAAGTTAAGCCCCATCGCAACGTTTGCAAACTGGGTTTTATAGGACTTTCCCACCGCATTAAATACGGCCTCGTTTCGCAATAGATCAAAGCGATAGCTGGCCCAAGGTGCTAAGGAAAAAGCACTCCCTTTATGCCCCAGACGAACTTCATAGAATGCTATCGGGCAGACCCTTGGCGCCTTAGGTCTTCTTGCTCGTTTTTGCCCTTGGCCCTGATGGTCATATCCTGATAAATAAGTTGTACCCCCAAAATCCCTTTTTTGTGTTTTCCAATCCGGTGACCATACCCCATCTGTTGAAAGAAATCTCTTTTTTCGGTAAAAAATGCCTTATCCGGGTTTAAGAAGTCGGGGAGTTCATTAAAGCCACTGGCTAAAAATATCCGATGGTTGCCTTTATCGGCATTGATCCAAAGACTTCCACCCTTGGCCAATGGGTCGAATAAATCTGTTTTAAGCGTAGTTTTATGAGATTGTCCGAAGGTAGGACTACTCATGATATATAGAGGGCGAGACAAATAAAATGGACAAACTTAGGCATGGCATTAGAAGATTCCGGTTACCAAATAATGTAAAAGTACTTCCATTATTAAGATGTTTTTTTTGGCAAATACCAAAATGATCAGTGGGTTGAGGATTTACGGGAAAGGGTCTTGCGGATTTTACTAAGCGATGCGTTGTTTATACCCAGATAAGAGGCGATGTAGATTAGTGGAATTTGCTGAAGAATATGTGGCGATCGGTCCATCAGGTTCTGGTAACGCTCGGTGGCACTCATCATCTGGAAAGTCTCCAGCCGCTTTTGCGACTGGTGATACGCTTGTTCTAAAATTTGATATTCCAACTCCGCTAAGGATGGGGTCTCTTTTTTTAACCGTTCGAAAGCAACTAAATTGATCTGAAATACGACAGATTTCGCTAATACAGATACCTGATAAGTGGCTCGATCACCATAAGTAGGAGAATTTAGAAAACATATCTCATCTCTAATGAAAAAATCTTGCGTCACTTCTTTTTCTTCTCGTTCGCAATATTTACGCAAAACACATAATAAGCTTTGTCGTCGAAGGCGTTTGTGGCCAAGAGTGTATTCCCTTTTTTCAACGTTCGATGTACGATTAGGTTGTCTAAAACTTGTTTATCAGAAGCAGTCAAATGCTTAATAAACAAAGAGATAGAAAATATATCCATTAATCGTGTGTAATACGTTTGCGCTATCCTTTCGTGATATTAATGACTTCCACCTCGAAGCCCAGCGTGGCATGAGGAGGAATAGAATATCCGCCGGACTGGTAATTGGGGACGCCATAAGAGCCGTAGCCAAGGTGTGGCGGGATGATTAGCGTCCGCTTGCTCCCTTTTCGGGCACCCACCATGCCCACATGCCATCCAGGAATTACATTGCTCACCCCGAGGGTAAACTTAAACGTGGCATCACCCGTAGATTGGTCAAAAACCGTCCCATCGGTGAAGTAGCCACGCGCATCCACAAAATAACCTTTGTATTTCACTTCGAGCAGGTCATTTTCGTCTGCCCCTTCTCCAGACCCAGCCGTGGTTTCTGTCTTAGTGACCAAGGGTTGTCCTAATAATTCTACTTCAAAAACGATGGTCGCATTTTTAGGAACAATCACTTTACCGTTGCGGTCTTTGATACCGTTTCGTCCCCAAGCCAAACTCGGTGGGACGGTGATCTTCCGCTTACCACCCACACGCATCCCTTGAATACCGTCACTAAAGCCTGTGGGGGAGATTGAAAAGTCATTGACAAACGTAAGCGGTTTTTCAGCAGTAGATTGCTCAAAAGGGGTTGTTTGTCCGAGAATGGTTGCAGTGTATTGTACCTGCCATGAATTGTACAAACTACCAACCTCGCCCGTACCCACCACCAGATCTTCTATTTGTACTTCAGCTTTGTTGAAGATGTCGCAACCGCCAAAAAAGAGAGCACTTAGGGAAAGTACGAGAAAAGAACGAAGGATTCTGCTTTGCATAAAAGTAGGGCTATGATTATTTCTGAACAGTAGCCGGAAATTCGGCTATGGGAGTAACAGCGTCGTCCCGTAAGGTAGCAACAAATGCGCGTAGCTGCGGAAAAAAGGCCGTGAAGTGTTCTCCCAATGGTTCATAGTGGGTTGTGAAATCTAAATAGGTGTCGGCAAATTGGTTGGGGACGCCAAATTGACGCTGCATTCGCTTCCCCAGCCCAGTCAAGGCGTTTTCGATCCCTATACGGTGGGCATATCCGGCCAACCAGTCGTCTTTTTCCATATAGGGCAAAACAAATCGAAGCCGTGGTGGTAGTAGATCCCACCGACTCTTGACTTCGAGATAACATTGGGTTGTAAACTCCTGAAGTGGCATGGGATGGAACGAGGACCAATCACGTGCCAAAAAATGATCATAGATGACGTCTATGGCAATACCCGCAAAGCGTCGGTTGTGACTACCGATGAAAGCCTGACTTTGCTTAACAATGGGATGATGGTCGGTATAAGCATCTATCTGACGGTGTTCTGCAATGCCCTTAACCACATCCGGCGGATATGGCAACGTGGCCAAACCGCCTTTTACAAAATCCCCAAGCAGGTTACCCAACCGAGATTCCGGCGTGTTCTCGGCCAGAAAAAGGTGTGCCAAAAAGTTCAAAAGGGTCGTTATAGAAGGTTGTGAAGGATCACCAAACGATTTCTGCACCGAAGTGGTCTATCAGTGCGCGAACGGTGGCGTTGGTTTGACTGAGGCGTTGCAGTTGTTGGTAGGGATCGTTTGCTTCGGCTTCGGCCTTTTGTGCGGTTTCGGTCTGTTGGGTGGGTTGTATGTAGAAGGTCAAACTTGGGGGGCGGCTTAGCCCTGCAACATCTGCCAACTCCGAAGCCAGCCAGTCTCGTTGTTGGGTCAATAAGTCTGCATGCATGGCATCGGGCGCCGCAATCATTAAGGTAGCACGTTCGGCGCGGTCTAACCGTGTTTGGTTCAGCATACCAAATACGGCAATACGTCCCCGTTTAATCCGGCTTAGAAAATCTGACCAATACTTATTGGCCTCAAAGAATATCCGGTTATAGTCTTCCTGCGCCACTTTTTCAGCGACCTGAATGCGCATCGTCGGCTGGCTGAGGGCGGTTGCTGGAACTTCTGAATCCTGTACTTTGGTGGGACGAGTGGGCGTAACGCCAGCCAATGCTGGTTTACCAAAAAGGGCTTCGTACGAAACGGGAGTTCGGGCGGTGGTCTGGCTACGTTCGACTGCTGGGGGGCGGGCAGCGATAAGAGCAGGTTCGGCTACCGTTGTGGGTGGGCCTTCAGGGAGGGCGGGTCTGGGGTTGGTATAAGAGGTTGGTTTGGAGGCAGAAGTGGGGGGACTTCCACCAGCGATTGGCGCAGAAGAAGGGCCGGATGAAGACCCAGAAGAGGAGGCAACCGGAGGTAAATGACCAGATTTTATTTGCGACTCAAGACGGCCCAAGTGCCGCAACAACTGGTGGAGATCCACCGATGCAGGCATGGTCACCAGTTTGACCAACATCATCTCTAATCGCAGGCGTGGCTGGGCACTGGTTTTAAGGGCTTGTTCCCCTTCCGAGACCAATTGTAACATCCGGAGTAAGTCTGGTTCGGCAAAACGCGCCGCTTCCTCCTGATACCGCTGTTGAACGGCCTCCGCAGCCTCTATCAATGCACCTGATTGTGTGGAGTGGGCCACCAATAAATTTCGAAGGTGGTCAGATAGGCCGCCAACAAATTCCAAATAATCTGCCCCAGAAGTGACCAACGCTTGAACAAAACGAAAAACCGGGGCCGTTTCCCGCTGGTGAATCATATCCGTAATGGCAAAATATAGGTCATTCGCAATCACCCCCAATGCCTTGGCCAGTTCTGCATAGCGGAGATCGGTACCACAAAGGGCAATAGACTGATCAAATACCGAAAGCGCGTCGCGAAGTGCACCATCTCCTTTTTGTGCGATAAGTACCAACGATTCTTCGTCTGCCGTAAACCCTTCTATAACGCAAATCTCCTTGAGTCGGTACACAATATCGGCCACCGGAATCCGCTTAAAGTCAAAACGCTGACACCGCGACAAAATGGTGGGTAAGACTTTGTGTGGTTCGGTGGTGGCAAAAATAAATAGGGCATGGGGCGGCGGTTCTTCCAACGTCTTTAACAAGGCATTAAAGGCGGCATTAGATAACATATGCACCTCATCTATAATATACACTTTCTTACGTGCACCTTGCGGTGGAATAATGACTTTATCCCGCAATGCCCGGATGTCATCCACCGAATTGTTCGAGGCCGCATCAATTTCAATAATGTTCAGGCTTCGCCCCTCCTCAAAACTTCGGCACGATTCGCACTGCCGACAAGCTTCTCCTCGGTCGCGCTCGGAAAGTGAGGTGGTACAATTGATGGCTTTGGCCAATAGACGGGCTCCTGTGGTTTTACCTACACCGCGCGGACCGCTAAACAAATAGGCATGGGCCAGACGGCCCGACTGAATCGCATTCCGCAGCGTCTCGGAGACGTGTGCCTGCGAGACCAAATCCCCAAAGGTTTGGGGCCGATACTTTCGGGCGGTTACAATAAAGGCTTTTTCACGGGTGGCTTTTTCGCTGCTCATATTGCTAACGGCATAGGTTGGTGTGGGCGTAAAACTACGCACTTTCTCATCCGATCCCATACACCGCACATAAGTTTTCTGAAACCGCCTCACCCAAGCAGATTTTTGGCAGGGTACGGGTTTTGGAACCTACCAACAAACCAATGCCCACGACCTGAACAACCTTACCTATGATGCCAATGGCAATATCCTGACGCTCAAACGGTACAATCAATTTGGTGGAATTGCGGACGATCTGGATTATACCTGTCCTTCTACCTGGATCTTTTGCCCCCCACAAATTGGGAACAGGCTGAATACGGTGAATGATGGGGCGGCCAATGCCGTACCCGGTTTGGTCTCGCCCAATGTGATGTTCCAGTACGATCAAAACGGGAATGTAACAAGTGCCGCCGGTTTCGACCCAACGAATAATAGCGACAACCAGAGCTATGGGGTTATATTTAGCATTCCCAGTTACGATGCGCGAAACTTACCTCTTAAGACGGTCAATGGCAGAAAAACGGTGACATGGTCCCATTTTCACGGACACAGCGTTAAGTTAGAAAAGTAGTGTTCCTCGAACTTGTCGGGGCAAAGATAGCCCAGTGCCGAATGCCTCCTTTTCGGGTTGTAGTAGCACGCTATGTAATTGAAGATTTCCGTGT